>JBIIRS010000036.1:0-9383 GCA_044341425.1 Candidatus Planktophila sp.
TTCGTACTGCCATTCCCAATGATCTGCGATTGGAAGCGGTAGACGTGATAGTTCAGCCATGATTTTCTCCTTGCCTTGTTGAATAGCCCAACCTTACAACCGCGCCATAGGTTGTTCAAGCATTTATCGGGTCAAAAGTTGTTCGTTTCGTCACGCCTATCCTGAGAATTAAGCGTGTTTCAAGTGGTGGGGTCGGCCAACTAGCGCCACGATAAGCCCATGGAAGAGCTTTTAACGGTGGCCGCTGTCGCCCGCCGCATAGGAGTGGCCCCTGCGACCCTGCGGACCTGGGCTCGTCGCTACGGCCTCGGACCTTCCAGCCACGAAGCTGGGGAGCATCGTCGTTATTGCGCCAGCGATCTCGCCAAATTAACTCTGATGCGCAGGCTAATCACCGCAGGCGTTGCACCCGCTGACGCAGCTGAACAAGCGCTGGCACATAAGGGCGAAGTTAAGGTAGAAAAGATTTTAAAGACCTTTGAAGTTCGCGAAGATGTCGTTGCCGCAATTGTTAAGGCCGCAAATTCGTTAGATCGAAATTTTGTAGAAAGTATCTTGCGTAAAGATATTGAAAAATATGGGGTTATTGATAGCTGGCAAGAAGTCATTGTTCCAGTGTTGGTAATAGTTGGAGATGCCTGGCAAGAAACCGGTACCGGAATTGAAGTAGAGCACCTGCTCTCTGAAACGATCACTGCGATTTTGCGTGAGCGTTCAAAGCAGTTAAAGACTCCGCTTAACTCGCGCCCAGTTTTATTGGCCTCAGTAGGCGAGGAACTTCACTGCCTAGCGTTACATGCACTGCACGCTGCACTTGCCGAAGCAAAGGTAGATTGCAATTTCCTTGGTGCGCGAACTCCGCTAGAAGCGTTATCTAATGTGGTCACCCGCAGCGCCCCACCTGCTGTTTTCCTTTGGGCACAACTTTCAAAAAATGGTGACCCAAAGTTCTTCCGTGATATCCCGGCAATCCGCCCAGCGCCCCGTTTTATCTTGGGTGGGCCAGGATGGGATCGCGATCAATGCGGCGATGTGGCATTTGCTGATGATTTATCGCTGGCCTGCGCACAGATTAAGCAGGCTTTAGGAGCCTAAAACTCAAGTTAGACTAGGGCGCTCAACCACAGTACGGAGGGCTCATGAGCAGCGATAACGACAAAGTCGCGATGCTCGGGCTGACTTATGACGATGTGCTCTTATTGCCAGATGCCTCTGAGGTTGTTCCTAGCGAAGTAAATACCGCAACCTGGTTAACTCGAAATATCTCACTTGCTGTTCCTGTCGTTTCATCTGCGATGGATACCGTCACCGAATCAACGATGGCGATCGCTATGGCCAAGGCCGGCGGAATCGGAATCATCCACCGCAACTTAGCCATTGAAGAACAAGTTACCCACGTTAAATTAGTTAAGAACGTTGGTCTTGCTGGCGCCGCAGTTGGCGTTGGCGACGATGGCTTTGCCCGCGCCCAGGCGTTGATCGAAGCTGGCGTTGATGTAGTTGTTGTTGATACCGCACATGGCCATCACCGCGCTGTGTTAGATGCGATCGAACGGATTAAAAAGTTTTCATCCACGATCGAAATTATCGGCGGAAACGTCGCAACGCGTGCAGGTGCACAGGCTTTGATTAACGCAGGTGCTGATGCCGTAAAGGTTGGCGTTGGTCCCGGATCAATCTGCACAACGCGCGTTGTAGCAGGTGTCGGTGTTCCACAAATTACCGCGATCATGGAAGCGGCTAAGGCATGTAACAAAGCCGGCATCCCGCTAATCGCAGATGGTGGTCTTCAATATTCAGGTGACATTGTTAAGGCAATTGTCGCTGGCGCAAATTCGGTAATGCTCGGTTCACTTCTTGCGGGTTGTGAAGAATCACCAGGACAGCTTGTTGAAATCGATGGCCGCAAGTACAAGGCATACCGCGGCATGGGTTCACTCGGTGCGATGCAATCTCGCGGAGAACAGAAGTCATATTCTAAAGATCGCTATATGCAAGACGATGTTTTATCTGAAGACAAACTTGTTCCCGAAGGTATCGAAGGAAGAGTTGCATACCGTGGCCCCGTTGCTGAAGTTGTGCACCAACTCGTTGGCGGACTTCGCAGCGGAATGGGTTATGCCGGCGCACCTGATATCGAAACGCTGCGCCGTGAAGGTCGCTTGATTCAAATTACTGCAGCAGGGCTACAAGAGAGCCATCCTCACGATGTCTTGCACGTTGCCGATGCCCCTAACTACAGCAAGAAGAGCTAAGGAGGATCCTGATGGATATCGAGATTGCACCAGGAAAACGCGCCCGCCAGGCTTATTCATTTGACGATATCGCGATCGTTCCAAGCCGTCGTACTCGCAACCCCGAAGATGTTTCAACTGCGTGGCAGATCGATGCTTATAAATTTGATATTCCTATGTTGGCAGCGCCCATGGACTCTGTTGTTTCTCCTGACACTGCAATTGAAATTGGCAGACTTGGCGGACTTGGCGTTCTAAACCTAGAAGGTCTTTGGACTCGTTATGACGATCCACGTATTCCACTTGGTGAAATCGCATCGATGCCAGATAAGCATGCCACCCGCCGCATGCAAGAAATTTACAGCGCGCCTATTCGCCCAGAGTTAATCAAAGAGCGCATTAAAACGATTCGCGACTCAGGCGTCACTGTTGCAGCATCACTATCTCCACAGCGCACCGCTGAACTTCACAAGGCAGTTATCGATGCTGGCGTAGATATCTTCGTAATTCGCGGCACAACAGTTTCTGCAGAGCACGTTGGCAACGATGACTCAGCGCTCAACCTCAAGAAATTCATCTACGAACTAGATGTTCCTGTAATTGTTGGTGGAGTTGCAACTGCAACAGGTGCACTGCACTTGATGCGCGCCGGAGCCGCAGGTGTTCTAGTTGGTTTCGGTGGCGGTGCTGCACACACGACGCGTAAAGTTTTGGGTATCGAAGTTCCGATGGCATCTGCTGTTGCTGAAGTAGCTGCAGCGCGCCGTGAATATTTAGATGAATCTGGCGGACGTTATGTCCATGTCATCGCAGACGGTTCAGTTGGTCGCTCTGGCGATATCGCAAAGGCAATTGCAGTTGGCGCAGATGCAGTCATGATGGGCTCCCCACTTGCAAAGGCAACACAAGCTCCTGGACTTGGATGGCACTGGGGATCTGAAGCCCATCACCAAGAACTTCCACGTGGCGAACGCGTAAACGTTGGCACCGTTGGCACACTTGAAGAAATTCTTAACGGTCCATCACATACATCTGATGGCTCAATGAACCTCTTTGGCGCACTTCGTCGCGCAATGGCAACCTCTGGTTATTCAGATGTTAAATCATTCCAGCGCGTAGAAGTAATCATTCACGGGGCGTAAATGAGTAATTCGCAGAACGGCGTACTGGTCGTTGATTTTGGTGCGCAATATGCGCAGTTGATCGCACGCCGCGTTCGTGAAGCAAATGTATTTTCTGAGATCGTTCCATCACATATCACCGCTGCTGAAGTTTCGGCCAAGGCGCCATCTGCAATTGTTCTATCAGGTGGGCCTTCAAGTGTTTATGCAGATCGCGCGCCAAAGTTTGATGCTGAAATTCTCAAACTCGGCATTCCGGTATTTGGAATTTGTTATGGTTTCCAAGCGATGGCGGCAGCCCTTGGTGGCGTTGTAAGCCAGACAGGTAAATCAGAATTCGGCCGCACCGAAATAAAAGCGGAAACAAGTTCTAAGATCTTTGCAACGCTACCTGCGTCACAGAGCGTTTGGATGTCGCACGGCGATGCGGTTACCCAAGCACCTGCTGGTTTTTCAATCTGTGCAGTAACAGCAGATACTCCTATTGCAGCATTTGAAGATGCCACCGGCAAGATAGCTGGAGTTCAATTCCACCCCGAAGTTCTACATTCTGAACACGGCCAAGCAATCCTGAAAAACTGGTTGATTAATATTGCTGGTTGCACACCGAACTGGACTACCGGAAACATTGCAGAGAATGAAGTTGCTAAAGCGAAGGCGCTAATTGGCAGCAAGCGCGTTATCTGCGGACTTTCAGGTGGCGTTGATTCGGCAGTTGCCGCCGCAATCGTGCAGCGTGCAGTTGGATCACAGTTGACCTGTGTATTCGTAGACCACGGTTTGCTGCGCAGCGGCGAATCCGAACAAGTACAGCGTGACTTTGTAGCAGCCACCGGTATTGATTTAGTAGTTGTAGATGCGGTTGATCAATTCTTAAACGCACTTGCTGGCGTTACCGATCCTGAGACCAAGCGCAAGATTATTGGCCGTGAATTTATCCGCTCCTTTGAAAAGGCAGCGCGCGATATTGCAGCTGGGGGAGATGTTGAATTCTTAGTACAGGGCACCCTTTACCCCGACGTCGTTGAATCAGGTGGCGGTACAGGTACTGCAAATATCAAGTCTCACCACAACGTTGGTGGCCTGCCAGATGATTTGAAGTTCACTCTTGTAGAGCCACTTCGTACTTTGTTTAAAGATGAAGTACGTCAGGTCGGTTTAGAACTCGGTCTTCCTGAAGAAATAGTTTGGCGCCAACCATTCCCAGGTCCGGGTCTTGGTATCCGCATCATCGGTGAAGTAACGCAAGATCGCTTGGAAATTCTGCGCCATGCAGATTTAATTGCGCGCGAAGAGTTAAAGGCGGCAGGACTTGATCGTCAGATCTGGCAATGCCCAGTTGTTCTGTTGGCTGATGTACGTAGCGTTGGCGTGCAAGGTGACGGACGAACTTATGGCCACCCAATAGTTTTGCGTCCGGTATCAAGTGAAGATGCGATGACTGCAGATTGGTCGCGCGTGCCTTACGAAACCCTGGAAAAGATTTCTACAAGAATTACCAATGAAGTTCGCGAAGTAAACCGAGTTGTGTTGGATGTTACGAGTAAGCCGCCTGGAACGATCGAGTGGGAATGAAATGAACACTCGCAAAGAGAATGAATGGGAATAGGAACCCGACTATGAAAAGAATTTCTACGCTCTGTGCCTTGGCAATCGCCGTGGCGTCGTTAGCTCCTGTTACTTCGACAGCTGCTGAACGCCCAACTTCAGTTAAGGGTTGCGCTAAGCCAACCGCGAAGGCGCATGTACCTGCAACGCTGAAGCAGCCAACGAGCGTTGATAAGAAACTTGCTAAGACGATGACGATTACTACAAATTGTGGCGTTATTACTATCGCGCTAGATCCGGCAGCGCCACAAACTGTTACCAACCTGGCAACGCTTGCTCGTTCAAAGTATTTTGATGGCTCTTTCTGCCACCGCCTAACCACTGAAGGTATCTACGTTCTGCAATGCGGAGATCCTTCAGCACAAGGAAATGGTTCACCTGGCTCTTGGAAAGGTTACAAAGACGAGAACCTTCCAACTAAGAAGATTCTTACCTATCCCGCAGGAACAGTAGCTATGGCTAACTCTGGCCCAAATACCAACGGCAGCCAGTTCTTCTTGGTCTATAAGGACACAACCTTGCCACCGAGCTACACAATCTGGGGAAAGATCAAGACGGGCTTACCGCTATTGCTGCGCATTGAAAAAGTTGGCGCATACCAAGTTGATCAATCAACCGGAAATGCTTACTACGCAGGCGATGGAATTCCAGTACAGCCGATTGAGATTAAAACGGTAACTGTTCGATAATTTTTTAGATTTATTAATTGGTATTGATAATCTTAAAAGCTTCAGCGATACGACCTTCAGGTAAACCACCCATACCGGCGTTGCGGTGACCCCACTCGCGCACCATATTTTCAAGTTCCTTATTGTGCGCAGTCTGAGATGCATGTGCGTTTAACGCCTTCATCTTCAAATCAAAGGTATCGGTGATATCAACCCAGTGATCAGGGTTAGCAAAGCCCATCATCCATACTTCTTTAACGCGATGTGGTTGCAGGCCCTCGTTATCTAATAAATCGGTAAATGCAAAAGGATTTCGCGCATCTGGGTAAACCGCTTGGATCGCAGCTTCACCGGCCGCTAAATGATCTGGGTGGCTTGCGCCGATCCGATCCCAATTGCGCTCTGGTGATTGGCAGACCATGCGATCTGGTTTGCTAATTCGAATCCGGCGGACAATATCTTTGCGAAGGCCAAGTGTTGGTTCGAGATGGCCATCAACATAATTTAAAAATGTAATGTCGGTGACGCCGATTGCGGCACCTGCTGCGCGTTGTTCGCGCTGGCGGATCGCTGGCATCTCCTCTTTGGTAAATCCTGATTCTTCGCCGCCTTGATCGCCATTGGTGCAGAAGACATAGGCGACTTCGATGCCCGCCTTGACCCATTGAGCGATAGTTCCCGATGCGCCAAAATCAGAGTCATCGGGATGTGCGTTGATGACTAGTACGCGCTCTATCTCTGAATTTGGTAGCGGCTCCATGACAGTTAAGCCTAATAGACTCCGCGCCATGGTTGATACGCAAGCGCTACTGGCGGGGCTCAATCCGCAGCAGCAGAAAGCGGTTGCCAGCGAAGGCGCACCTCTTTTAGTGGTGGCAGGTGCGGGATCTGGAAAGACGCGCGTTCTCACGCGTCGTATCGCTTACTTAATGGCTGCGCGGTCCGTTAAACCTTACGAAATTTTAGCGATCACCTTTACCAATAAAGCAGCTGGTGAGATGAAAGATCGTGTAACTGAACTTGTGGGTCCGATCGCAAAATCAATGTGGGTCTCAACCTTTCACTCTGCTTGCGTGCGCTTGCTTCGTCAAGAGATCGAACGCCTGGGTTACAGCAGCACCTTCAGCATCTACGACTCTGCTGATTCGCAGAAGTTAATCTCGCGGGTAATGGAGACGCTAAACCTTGATCCCAAGCGCTACCCCGCGCGCCAATTTCAATCACTAATCTCCAATGCTAAGAACGAGCTACAAACTCCTTATCAATATCTATCTGCAGCGCAGAATCAATTTGAAACTATCGTTGCCGATGTTTATACGATGTATGAAAAGCGCCTGAAACAGGCAAACGCTTTAGATTTTGATGATTTGATTATGAAGACCGTGCAGGTCTTGCAGCAATTCCCTGAAACCAAGGCGCGCTTTCGTTCCCGCTTTCGCCACATCCTTGTAGATGAGTACCAGGACACCAACCACGCACAATATGTTTTAGTTAAAGAGCTCACCGGCACTGAAGGCGATGGCTTTCCAATTGCCGAGCTTTGTGTGGTGGGCGATGCCGACCAATCTATCTATGGTTTCCGCGGTGCAACGATCCGCAATATTTTGCAGTTCGAAGTTGATTACCCGAACGCTGCCACCGTCTTACTAGAGCAAAATTACCGTTCAACACAGAATATCCTCAACGCAGCGAACGCGGTTATTACCCAGAATGAATCTCGCAAAGAGAAGAACTTATGGTCTGATGCCGGTGCTGGTGCGCCGCTAGTTGGTTATGTCGCCGAATCTGAATATGACGAAGCTGAATTCGTAAAGTCTGAGATCCGCTCACTGCAAGATATGGGCTATTCAAATCCCGGCGATACCGCGGTTTTCTATCGCACAAATGCCCAATCTCGTATCTTTGAAGAGATCTTTATGCGCGCTGCCATTCCTTACAAAGTCGTTGGGGGCTTGCGCTTCTATGAACGAAAAGAAGTCAAAGATCTCCTTGCTTATCTGCGAGTGCTGGCTAACCCAGATGATGAAGTCTCACTGCGCCGCATCATCAACTTTCCAAAACGTGGAGTTGGCGATCGCGCTCTTGAAGAAGTTGAAATCTTCTCGCAAGCCAACGGCATCTCTTTCTGGCAAGCGCTTCTGCGAGTAACTGAAGCAACTAGCGTTCCCAATAAAGCGGCGCAATCCATCGGCACATTTACCTCAATGCTTACCGCCTTGGCAGTACTCGTCGAGGCCAAAACCAAACCATCTGTGATTATCGAAGCCGTTCTTGAACAATCAGGTTTGCTCACCGAACTTGAGGCCAGTACTGATCCACAAGATGAAGTACGAGTTGAAAACTTAAAGGAACTTGTCTCAGCATCAATGGAATATGAAGAACGCCCCTTTGAAGAACTCGGTGAAGACGAAGAAATTTCGTTATCTGGATTCCTGGAAAAGGTTTCACTTGTTGCAGACGCAGACGAAATACCTGATGGGGAGGATCACGGGGGAGTTGTTACCTTGATGACTCTGCACACCGCCAAAGGCCTGGAATTTCCTACGGTATTTCTCGCCGGCATGGAAGACGGAATCTTTCCGCATGCGCGCACCTTGGATGATCCTAAAGAGATTGAAGAAGAACGTCGCTTGGCATACGTTGGTTTAACGCGCGCGGAAAAACGACTTTATATTTCGCGTGCGGAATATCGTTTAACTTTCGGAACTCCTAAGTACAACCCTGGTTCAAGATTCTTAGATGAAATTCCAACTGATTTAATCGAATGGAAGAACGAAGCGCGTTCCTCATCTTCATCTGGTAGTTCTGGACTTCGCCGTCGCACTCCGACTACTCCACCACCAAGAGCGACCGGTAAAACATCTTCTGCAATGGTTCTGGAAGTTGGGCAGCGTGTGTCACATGACACATTCGGTCTCGGCACAGTTGTGGCGCTAGCAGGCGAAGGAGATAAATCAGAGGCGACGATCAACTTTGGCCAATACGGCGAAAAACGCCTCTTGCTCCGCTATGCCCCAGTTGTGGTTTTGTAGCCTTTCCTAAGGATTAGGATTATCCACATCCGCTAGCGAAAAGATCAGCTAGTAATTCTTCGAATGGTAGTTATCTGTGGATCTCTTTGAATATCAAGCACGTGACCTCTTTGAAAAGCACGGCGTACCTGTTTTGGCAGGCGCTGTTGCAACTACTGCCGACGAAGCCTTCGCTGCAGCATCTGCCATGGGTGGAAAAGTTGTTGTTAAGGCACAAGTAAAAGTCGGCGGTCGCGGAAAAGCTGGCGGCGTAAAACTTGCCGTTGATGCAAACGATGCCAAAGAGAAAGCCGGCGCCATTCTCGGAATGGATATCAAGGGCCACACTGTTCACAAAGTGATGATCGCGCAAGCCGCACCAATTGTGGACGAGTACTACATCTCGATTTTGCTTGATCGCTCAAACCGTACATTCCTCGTGATGGCATCAGTTGCTGGCGGAATGGATATCGAAGAAGTTGCACACACTGCACCTGAAAAACTGGCCAAGGTTCCAGTAACTGCAGTTGATGGCATTTCACTTCCAAAAGCAAAAGAGATTGTTGCACAAGCTAAGTTCCCAGCAGATATCGCTGATCAAGTCGCTGATGTTCTTGTAAAACTCTGGGAGACCTTCCAATCTGAAGATGCAACTCTGGTTGAAGTTAACCCGCTGGTTAAGACCGAAGATGGTCGCATCGTTGCCCTTGATGGCAAGGTGACTCTCGATGAAAATGCCGA
>JBIIRS010000037.1:0-9261 GCA_044341425.1 Candidatus Planktophila sp.
TTTGATCCCTAATTAGTGAATGATATTCAATCTCAAGGTTTTTGCGTTCCTTCAGCGCTCTTAAGATAACTGCTCGGTGTCCGCTATCAACAGTCGGAGCTACCTGCGCGATATCTCCTATGAGTGACTTGATCTTATTTTGAAGTGAGTTAATCGCCATTGCGAGATCTTCACGATCCGATGAAATCGACTCCTTCAGAAAATCTAAGCCGATAGCGATGACAACCAACTCTTCTTTCGTCAGAAGACGCACCTTCTGAAGAATCTCGGCATTACGAATCGAAACAAAGCCAGATTCGAATGAGAGATCGATTAATTCAAGTGGTGTATATCCCGGAAGACCGCACATCCAGAGCGTATTTAGATCATCCAGCAACTCTTCAGTAGAAATTGCGAATTCTTTTGCAAGATCTTTAATTGATATCCCCTGATGGGTAGTTATAAAAGGAACTAGATCGAGCAGTCGAGCTGTTTTGGCAATCGGTGAGGCCGCTTGTTTAGCCATAACGCTTCACCCCAAGTTCCAGCCGCTTCACGATCTCTTCCCGAACACCCTTTGGCTCAGTGACAATTGCATCATCTCCATACCAAAGGACCTCTTCAATAAATCTCTCTTGATCGCGAAAATTCAATTCGAGTAGATCCCAACCGGCGATCGCACTTTCGGTTGACGAGGGTTTGGAACGAGAACGAAGCGCCAGCGCTCTGCCAGCTCTGAGATAGATAACAGCTGTACGAACTTCATCTGCGCTCTTACTCAGGTTAGATAGATCAAACTCTTTATCTACTTCGAACGATCCCGACTTACCTTCCGGAGCGATATCTCCTGAAATGCGATCTAAACGGAAACTCCTTATTCCTAACTTCTCCATATCAAGGCCATATAGATACCAGTGTCCGTAGCGAGAAGTAACGGCATAAGGAGCGATCTTGCGATCTTGTTCACTTAACTCTTCACTTAAGTATTTGAAGGTGATTTTTTGTCTTGAAGTGATGGCGCTGATCGCAACTTGCAAGTTCTTATCGCGAATATTTGCGTGCGGTGCAAGATCCGGGATTGATTCGATATCTGATTCGATACCAATCGCATGTAACTTTCTAAGGGCTGTAAGGGCTGATCCATCTAACGCTGCCCCGCGCCATGCTTCTGCGGCGAGAGAAAGAAGCGAGATCTCCTGGCTAGTAACTTCACCTAATTGGAATTGGTAACTATCTGGCTTGATTCGGTAGCCCGCTTCATCTTCAAAAAGTGGATCAAATGAACCAACTTCGATATCGATTCCAAGATTTCTTAGATCATCTTTATCTCGCTCGAACATCCGCTCTTTACTTTCGGCGGTTCCTTCATAGCCATCTACGGTTCGAAAAATCTCAGATTTCGTTATATATCTCTTCGTTGCCAGGAGCGCGATTGTTAAATTTACTAAACGCTCAGTCTTCCGCGACACCGTAGGAGCCCTTCGCAGGACGACGACGTCGTGCAAGTACTTCTACACCCGGCGCCATACGACGTGAGAAAATTAAGAAACCAGTGTGGCCAATCATTCGCTGCTGTGGACGTACCGCCAAACCTTCATGGTGCCAACCGCGAACCATGCTCTCAAAGCTCTCTGGCTCAGTGAAGTGGCCATCTTCCTTTAGCGCTTCTGCTGTGGCAGATAGTTGTGTGGTCGTTGCAACATAAGCCATGAAGACTCCCCCAGGTCGCAAAACTTTTGCCGCCATCTCGACACATTCCCAAGGGGCGAGCATGTCGAGGATCACGCGATCAAACTCGTGGTCAAACTCTTGCTCTTGAACTGAACCGATGGCAAGAGACCAGTTTGCAGGTCGACCACCAAAGTAATTATCAATGTTCGTTGTTGCATTTGCGGCAAATTCTTCTCGGCGTTCAACTGAATGCACCGATCCAGTCGGACCGACTGCGCGCAAAAGCGAAAGTGTCAAAGCACCGCTTCCTACGCCTGCTTCAAGTACACGAGCGCCCGGAAAGATATCGGCGAATCCAACAATTAGAGCAGCATCTTTAGGATAAACAATCGTCGCTCCGCGCGGCATTGAGAGAACATAATCAGTGAGCAGAGGAATGAATGCGGTGAACTTCAAACCAGCGCTTGTGCTTACAACTGAACCTTCTGGAAGTCCGATCAAATCATCGTGAACGATCCAACCTTTATGGGTGTGCCACTCTTTGCCGGGCGTAATTGTGATGCTGTAAATCTTTCCTTTTTGATCGGTTAACTGAACTCGATCGCCCGCTACAAATCGTCCACGATTGGCGCCTTCTTCGGCGCGCTTCTCATTTTGGCTAGACACGGGAGCATCTTAGGCGCAAAGCTCGTGCGAACGGGTATCTTCCTTCATTATGAGCCAATTGAGACTTTCACCCAGCCGCATCAGCGACTTTAACAATTGTCCACAGCTCTATAAATATCGCACGATTGACCTGCTGCCAGAGCCACCGAGTATTGATGCCGAACGTGGAACTTTAATTCACACCGTTCTAGAAGATCTCTTTGAAGTTCCTGCATCCGATCGCACTGTATCTAACGCGGCACAGATGCTGCCTGAAAAGTGGCAGGCACAGATCGAGGCCAAGCCCGCCATTAAAGAGCTGGTTTTAGATTCGGCAGCATGGTTTAAGAGAGCCGAAGAGTTACTAGGAAATTACTTCACTTTAGAAAACCCAACGCTCTTTGAACCAACGTACCGAGAGCTTCACCTAGAGATGGATCTATCCCCCGAACTTTATCTCCACGGCTATGTTGACCGTTTAGATGTTGCACCTACGGGTGAAGTTCGCATCGTTGATTACAAAACAGGAAAGTCTCCAAAACCTGGATGGGAAGATAAGGCCTTCTTCCAACTACGTGTTTACGCGCTTCTCTATTGGAAAAATCACGGGGTAATTCCGAAACTATTGCAATTGATTTACATGGGCGATACCCGATTGATCAAAAGTGCGCCAACAGAAAAAGATCTAATTAAGACCGAACAAATACTCTTTGATGTCGCCGCAGATATCTTGCGCGCTATTGAGCGAAATGAATTCCGACCGCGTCCAACCAAATTATGCGATTGGTGCTTCTTTAAATCTATCTGCCCAGCTCACGTTGGTTAACTTCTGACCACTTCTCTAATTCTGCAGTCGTTATATCTTCAAAGGATGCGATCACTTTTAACCGGGACTGTTCCTGCACTTCCACATAATGAGGAACTGCAACAACAAAAGCGCCACTAGCGACAGCTGCTGTTATACCGGTTGGCGAATCTTCAAAGATAAGTGACTGTTCGATATCAACGCCAAGAACTTTGGCTGCGTGAAGATAGGGATCCGGAAAAGGTTTGGTCCGCTCGATATCTCCAGCACCAACCGTTACATCAAAATACTTCTCGTTCAGGCCGCGAAGTACGCCATCCACGATCGGTCGTGGGCTAGCCGAAACTAGACCCTGCTTCGTTCCGGATTCGTGTATCGCTTTAGAGATTGCCAGCGCTCCTGGCATCAAAGGAACTTTTCTGGAGAGTCGGTCCGTCATCTCGGCGATGATCATCGCCTCTAACTCGGTTGGCGATTTACGCCCATCAAGACAATTAGACATATATTCGGCCACTCTGCTTAAAGGTCCGCCAAGGCAGTGGAGTTGATCTTCTGGCTTCCAGTCATAACCGTTCTCACGCATCATCGCCGTTTCGGCTTCATGCCATTGTGGCTCGGAATCTAGAAAGAGACCGTCCATATCAAAGAAGATGGCTTGGAAACTCAATTTGCGTTGAAGTATTTCGCCTCAGGATGATGCACGATAATCGCTGATGTACTTTGTTCAGGGTGTAATTGGAACTCTTCAGATAGCTCGACGCCAATACGGCCTGGCTCAAGTAGCTCGCATAACTCAACTTGCTGCTCGATGTTTGGGCATGCTGGATATCCAAATGAGTATCTAGAACCACGATAACCCTGGTCCAAAATTCCCTGTAGATCTGGTGCATCGTCTCCACGAACATGGAACTCTTCACGGACTCTGGCATGCCAATGCTCCGCAAGCGCCTCCGTTAACTGTACTGAGAGACCATGCAGTTCTAAATATTCGCGGTAGTTATTTGCCGCGAATAATTCATTCGCCGCTTTACTAATCTCGCTACCCATCGTGACAACATGGAATGCGACAACATCAGTCTTTCCTGAATCCTTGGCGGCGAAGAAATCACTTAGACAGAGTCTGCGATCGCGTGATTGACGTGGGAATGAGAAGCGGGTGCGCTCTTTACCTTTATCAGGACCATCATGATGCAAGACAACTAGATCATTGCCATCGCTGACGCATGGGAAATAACCGTAAACAACGGCGGCATTTAACCAACCTTTAGATTGGACTTGATTTAGAAGTGCGCGAAGACGCGGACGCCCTTCATTTTCAACCATCGTTTCATACTCACCGCGAGCACCCTTTAATCCCCACTGACCTACGAATAGAGCTCGCTCATCAAGCATTTCTACATAATCCGCTAAGGGAACGCCCTTAATGATTCGGGAACCAAAGAACGGAGCGGCAGGAATATCGACATCTATTGCAACATCGCTTCGCTTAGTATCGATTACTAGATCTTCATCCTTCTTCGGACGAAGTGGCACCTTACGTTCCCTTAGCGCAGGCAACGCAGCTCCTGGAACTCCGCGCTTAACCGCCATAATCGAATCCATCAAACGAAGTCCCTCAAATGCATCTCGTGCATAACGAACTTCTCCTGGAAACATCCCAGCAAGATCTTGCTCTACGAAAGCGCGAGTCAACGCCGCTCCCCCAAGTACAACCGGCCATTTTTCAGCAAGCCCACGATTAGTTAACTCTTCGAGGTTCTCTTTCATGATCACCGTTGACTTAACAAGCAACCCGCTCATGCCAATGGCATCGACATTAGATTCTTGCGCAGCATCAATAATCTGATTAATTGTCTGCTTAATTCCAATATTTACGACGGTATATCCATTGTTACTCAAGATGATATCTACCAGGTTCTTGCCGATATCGTGAACATCGCCCTTGACGGTAGCCAGCAGCATTGTGCCGCGACCTTCGTCATCGGTCTTCTCCATATGCGGCTCAAGATAAGCAACTGCCGTCTTCATAACTTCAGCGCTCTGAAGTACGAAGGGAAGTTGCATCTCGCCTTTACCGAAGAGCTCGCCAACTACCTTCATACCTTCAAGTAGGTAATCGTTAATGATCGTGAGCGGTTTGATGCCCTCAGCCATTGCAGTATCAAGATCATCACTTAGTCCAACTTTTTCACCATCGATAATGCGACGCTGCAAACGCTCAGTCAGCGGCAAAGCGGCTAATTCTGAGGCTCGAACATTTCGAGAAGCGGCTAGTTCAACGCCTTCAAAGAGTTGTAGGAATTCAGTTAATGGGTCATAGATACAAGTCTCACCTTCGTACTTGCGGCGGTCATAAACTAAGTCGAGGGCTACTTCCTTTTGTCTCTCTTCAATACGTGCAAGAGGTGTGATCTTTGAAGGATGAACGATCGCTGAGTCAAGACCTGCTGCTACACACTCATGTAAAAATACCGAGTTAAGAACAACGCGCGCAGCTGGATTTAAGCCAAATGAAACATTTGATACACCCAGAGTTGTTTGAACATCTGGATACTCAGCCTTGAGCTGACGAATCGCCTCTAGCGTTTCGATACCGTCGCGGCGAGTTTCCTCTTGGCCGGTTGCGATTGGAAAAGTAAGGGCATCGATCAAGATATCGCCGGTCTTCATCTGCCAGTTATTCGTGAGATCTTCAATAAGTCGTCGCGCAACCCGCAACTTCCATTCTGCTGTACGGGCTTGACCTTCTTCATCGATAGTAAGTGCAACAACTGATGCGCCATGTTCTTTGACTAACGGCATTATTCGCGCGAAGCGAGATGTAGGACCGTCGCCATCTTCATAATTTACGGAGTTGATAACGCAGCGACCACCGAGCGCTTCGAGCCCTGCTTTGATCACATTAGGTTCGGTCGAATCTAGAACAATTGGCAGAGTTGATGCAGTTGCAAAGCGAGATGCAATCTCGTACATATCTTTGGCGCCATCGCGACCGACATAATCGACCGAAAGATCGAGCATGTGCGCACCGTCGCGGATCTGATCACGCGCGATTTCTACGCATTTCTCCCAATCTTCAGCGACAAGTGCATCACGGAAAGCGCGAGAACCATTGGCATTGGTCTTCTCACCAATCGCTAGATAAGTATTGTCTTGGCGAAATGGAACGTATTGATAAAGCGATGAAGCACCCGGATCGAGCGCCGCTCCGCGATCTTTAAATGGCTTGCTAGACATTTTCTCGACAACCGCCGCAAGGTGTTCTGGGGTCGTTCCGCAGCAACCACCAATTAAACCGATGCCATAGTCACCAACAAATGTTTCAAGCGCATCGGCTAACTCTTTAGGCCCAAGTGGATATTCAGCACCCTTTGCACCGAGTATTGGCAGGCCAGCATTTGGCATGACTGAAATGGCACAGTTTGCAAACTTTGAAAGGTAACGCAGGTGCTCAGACATTTCTGCAGGACCTGTCGCACAGTTCAGCCCGATTAGATCAATCTCTAGCGGCTCTAGCGCATTTAGCGCTGCGCCTATCTCGGAGCCCAACAACATCGTGCCTGTCGTTTCGACAGTTACTTGTGCGATCAGAACCACATCAAAATCGACTTCTTCAATCGCTTGGCGACAACCATTTACTGCAGCTTTTGCCTGCAATAAATCTTGAGTTGTTTCAACTAAGAGCGCATCTGATTTTGCATCGAGCAACCCTTTCGCCGCTGTGTAATAAGCATCTTTTAGCTTTTGATATGTCGTGTGTCCGAGCGAAGGTAACTTCGTTCCGGGTCCGAGTGATCCAAGTACGAAACGGGGCTTCTCTTTCGTGCTCGCGGCATCCGCTGCTTCGCGAGCGATCTTGCCACCGGCAAAAGCCAGTTCGTAAATACGATCTTCAATTCCATATTCGGCTAAATTTGCCCAGTTTGCGCCGAAAGTATTGGTTTCAATTGCATCAACGCCCACGGCTAAATACTTATCGTGAACGCCGCGTACAACATCTGGCCGCGAAACGTTAAGGATCTCGTTGCAACCTTCATGGCCTTGGAAATCCTCAAGCGTTGGATCGGCCTCTTGCAACATCGTGCCCATAGCGCCATCGGCGATTACCGTGCGCGATGCCAGGGCTTGGCGGAGTAATCCCGCGGGTCTCTGGCGATTAGGGCTCGTCACTTGGCAGAGGTTACCGTAAGGTGCTCAATGTGGAGATTCATAAGATACCTGCGCTGCGCTCACCAATCATGGTTATCGCATTTTCTGGTTGGAACGATGCAGCAGAAGCGGCAACCGGAGCCGTTTCTCATCTCTTAGGTATCTGGAGTGAAATAGCAGATGTAGATAATCCAAAGGCGACGGATCTGATTCCCGAGCTAATTGCCGATGTTGATTCAGAAGATTATTACGATTTCCAAGTTAATCGCCCGATGATTGAGATAGACGGTTCGTTGGTTCGCTCACTCATCTGGCCCGGAACCCAAGTTTTTGGTCTATCTACACCACAGTTTGCCAACGACTTTGTAATTGTTCGTGGCGTTGAACCTTCCATGAAATGGCGCACATTTACGCACCAACTCTTAGATCTCGCCGATGATTTAGAAGTATCAACGCTTATTACTTTGGGTTCGATGCTCGCTGATGCTCCACACAGCCGACCAATAACCGTTACTGGATCTGGCGCACATCCCGATATTGCTAAGCGTTTAGGTATAGAAGTAAGTCGTTATGAAGGACCAACTGGAATCCTTGGCGTCATCCAAGATGCATGTCTGAGACGTGGCATTGATGCGATCTCGCTCTGGGCTGCAGTGCCTCACTATGCAAGTAGTTCACCATCTCCTAAAGCAACACTCGCCTTGATAAACGCCTTAGAAGACTTCCTCGAAATCGACTTCCCATTAGGTGAGTTAAGCGAACACGCAAAAGAGTGGGAGAAAGAGGTCGATGAGTTAACGGAAGATGACAGCGAGATCGGAGACTATGTAAAAGCGCTGGAAGAGAGTAAAGATAGCGCCGCATTCTCTGATGTCTCTGGAGATGAAATCGCTCGCGAGCTAGAGAGATTCTTAAGGCGGCAAGAAGGAAGTTAAAAGGCTATGCCGAGCAAGGTATCGATTGCGCGTGAGAGTTCTCCCGGACTTCCACCAACTTCTCCGGCGTCAGTTGCTGCAAGCCAATTTCGTAAAGAGTAAATAGCTCGTGGAGTATCCAGATCATTTGCCAGAGCGGCGATAATTTCATTGATCGCGTCATCAGTTGGTGCAACTTCCATCCGCGATAGGGCAATCCGCATCTGATCAAGAAATTCCTCAGCATCAACTAGATCGGTATCTGTCCACATATGGTCACTGCGATAGTGATTGCTAAGCAACGCCAACCGGATCGCCATCGCATCACGACCTTCTTTCAGCAAATTAGAGACGAGAACTAGGTTTCCCTTTGATTTGCTCATCTTTTCACCATCGAGACCGATCATTCCGGCGTGAACATAATGCGTTGCAAACTCGCGTCCGTTGATCATCTTCGACTGTGCAGCAGACATTTCATGATGCGGAAAAATCAAATCGCTTCCGCCACCTTGAATATCTATAGAAGTCAAATCACCATCTGCAAGATCTAGATAGTTGAGAGCAATTGCGCAACACTCGATATGCCAACCGGGGCGACCAATTCCAAACTCGCTCTCCCAACCAGGTTCTTCTGGTCGCTGTGCTAACCATAGGAGCGCGTCAAGCGGATCTTTTTTACCTGCTTTCGTTGGATCTCCCCCACGTTGCGCAAATATTTCGAGCGCTTCAGATTGAGATAGGTGCGAACGTCTCCCAAAATCAGAATCACTTCTCACTTCAAAGTAAAGGTCGTGATCAATGCTGTAGACCGTACCTTTTGATTGTAAAACCTTGATCGCAGCAATAACTTGCGGGATGGCTTCAACCGCACCGATGTAATGGGCCGGTGGAATCACGTGTAGCGCGACCATATCGGATTTGAAAAGCTCAATCTGTGAATGAGCAAGATCATCCCAAGTGATGCCATCGCGCGCTGCTCGTTCTAAGAGTGGATCATCAATGTCAGTTATGTTCTCAACAAAATTAACCTGTGCGCCAGTTGCGCGTAGGTACCGATTTACGAGATCAAAAGCTAGGTAGGTATTTGCATGGCCAAGA
>JBIIRS010000038.1:0-9087 GCA_044341425.1 Candidatus Planktophila sp.
GTAGATGCATCAGCGCAACCAACCGTTTGTGATGTTGTTGTTCTTCCTGGTCCAGATTCACTTATGGCGCCAGAATGGATCGAATATAAAGATCGCATCTTGCCTGAAGATATTCAGCCAGGTGTAATTGTTCCAAGCGCGCTCGATGACACTCGTTTAGTTCCAGGTGCAAACGCTTTGGTTCAAGATGAAGGCCTTGATGCGACTGAAGTATTCGATCTTGGTTTGATGCGCCCTCGAGTTCTTTCTATTGAAGGTCGCGATCAAGCAAGTAAGCGCTGGTATGCCGGTGATCGTGGACCAAATACACCACTGGCGCAGAACGCACCAAAGCCTTGCCAATCATGTGGCTTCTTTATTCCAATCGCTGGTTCACTGCGCGCATCATTTGGCGTATGCGCAAATGCGATCGCTCCAGATGATGCCCGCGTAGTTTCTGTCGATCACGGCTGCGGCGCGCACTCTGAAGCCACGCTCCCTAATTAATAGGGGTTCCCGCCCCTCTTTGCTTGCGATAAACTTGAAGCTTGACCCCTTGTCTACACGAGTACTGAAATTCTTTTAAGGAGAACGCCATGCCTACAGGTCGCGTTAAATGGTTTAGCCTCGAAAAGGGTTTCGGATTTATCTCAAATGATGAAGGCGAAGATGTTTATCTTGCCGCTTCATCACTTCCAGAAGGTGTTCCTTCTGTAAAGCCCGGTACCAAAGTTGAATTCAGCATCATCGATAGCCGTAAAGGTCCACAAGCGATGTCGATTCACATCATTGAAGCACCGGTTTCACTCGCGGAAAATTCACGAGTTAATAACGATGACCTTGCTGCGATGATCGAAGACACAATTAAGATTTTGGATAAAGTCGGAAATGGTTTACGCCACGGCCGTCATCCATCCGGTACTGATGCCGAACGCCTTGGTCGCGTTCTGCGAGGTATTGCTAGCCAGCTAGAAGCTTAATTTCTTCTGAGTTAAATTCCGCTGCGCGCTGCGCGGCGCTTTGAGTAACGAATACCCCATGCACCTAGTGCGGCACCTGCAACGCAGGTCCAAATCATTTTGCTCTCTGCGCTTGTGATCACAAAATATAACCCTGCAATAACCCACGCAATGGTGCCTAAAGTGATTAGAGTAACGACAGATTTAATCTCTGACTTTTCAGCAAAACTCATGGAAGAAGCATACAAGCGATGGCGGTAAAAGAAGACGGCAACTGGCGTTCATTCCGCCACCGTAATTACCGAATTCTCTTCTCGGCAAATGCTGGTTCTAATATCGGAACTTGGGCACAACGAGTCGCCCAAGATTGGTTGATTTTGCAGTTAACCGGAAATAGCGGAACCTATCTCGGACTTGTTATAGGTGTGCAATTTGCACCTGTGCTCTTCTTCTCGCTACATGGTGGCGCACTCGCAGATCGAGTGAATAAAAGAAAACTTTTAATCGCTACTAACTTAATTGGCGCATTTTCCGCACTTGGCTTGGGTGTATTAGTTCTGGCAGGAAATGTTCAGATTTGGCATGTTTTCTTCTTCGCGTTAACACTTGGAATTTCTTCAGCGCTAGATGCACCAATTCGCCAATCATTTACCGCTGAAGTCGTTGGCCATTCAGATATCGCTAATGCAGTCAGTCTGAATTCAGCTAATTTCAACGCAGGACGCTTGATCGGGCCTGGATTGTCAGGCTTTTTAATCGCGCGCTTTGATACCGGTCCCTCATTTCTAATCAACGCAATCACCTATGTATTTGTAGTTATTGCTCTCGTGCGAATGCGTGAATCAGAGTTCTTTATCGCAGAGAAGAAGGAGACTTTAGGGACTATTCGCGAAGGGTGGAATTACGCACGTGCCCGCCCTGATCTCTATGTTGTAATGATGGTGGTCTTCTTTGTCGCAACCTTCGGGCTTAACAATCAGATATTTAACGCTTTGATGGCAACTGAAGCGTTCGGTAAAGGCCCTGCAGCTTTTGGTTTATTAGGTACTTACCTGGCAATTGGATCGCTGTCAGGTGCGCTATTTTCTGCACGCCTTGAAAAATATCGCAGAGCCACGTTTGTTATTAAGTTGGGAATCATTTTTTCAATTGGCGTTATAGGACTTTCTTTAGCGCCAACTTTTACTTGGTATGCCATCTGGTTACCGTTCGTTGGTTTCTGCGCGCTTACCTTATTGATCACGGCAAACTCATTAATTCAAATTAACTCTGATCCAGCAATACGAGGCCGAGTCAGTGGAATCTACTTACTTATCTTTATGGGTGGAACTCCCTTTAGTTCCCCAATTATTGGCTGGCTCGCTGAAGTTATCGGAATCCGCCAGGCAATTGCCCTGTGTGGAGCCATCGCACTGACTGCCTGCATAACAATCTGGGCTCTCTTTCGCAATAAAGTTAGCGTGCCGAAAGATATTTCAGTTGAAGGCGTATTACCCGCCACCTATGACGATCAGCGCTAACAAACTTATTAAAGTTAAAATCGTGATTAAGCGGCGAGTGCGGTAGTTCATTTAAATCTTATTTACGCCAAGATGTTTAGATGGTGAAAGAACGACCATGATAAATCCAAGTGCGATAAGCACCGGAACCATGATGTATGCGCGTGAAATACCGAAGTTATCGCCCAAGATTCCTAGCAATAGCGGAGAACAAGCAATTGCAATACCTGCGGCAATCGAGCTCTTTCCGATCGCAAGATCCGGACGTCCTTCGCTGAAGGCGACCATACGCAAGGTAAATAGCGGGAACTGAACCGAGATTCCAAGGCCAACAAAGAATAAAGTAATAAGGCAGAGCACCAGATTATGTGAAGACCAGAAGAATCCAAAGGCAATAAATTGCAGCGTGAGAGCGATCTTTAACTGCTCATCAGCATGGAAGCGCTTTAAGACGCGGCCGGCATACCAACGACCTGTTCCAACACCAGTACCAAAGGCGATTACTGCAAGGGTTGAGATCGCCGCACTGGCATCGGTGCGATCGCTAATTAACGATGCCGACCAGAAAGAGGTTGCAAACTCGGCGCTAATTGAAATGAAGAATCCGGTAAATGAGAACCAGAATCCACGCGAGAGTTTTCCGCGCTGTGGACCATCTTCATCAGGGGTGTGAGAATCTGGTTCGTACTTACGTCCCTTGATAAATAGCGCCAAGATAAATGGGATCGTGATCAACATTCCTACACGCCATTGATCGCGGACAATATTTGCAGTTGATCCGATAACAAAGTTTCCAGTCACAAATCCTGCGATTGCCACAGCGTTGATCTGTGCAACTGCAGTGTGTGAACGTTCTGCAAATGCATGCGAGCCTGCAGTGTTTACATTGTTAATAACAACGGAGATTCCCCAACCGGCAATCAGTGTTGCTAGCAGAGTTAGTTGTACTGGGGGAGCAAAGACGAAAAAGACTATGCCGATTGAAAATACTGTTAAGCCGATCCAAGTTGTATTTGAACGACCAAAGCGGTGGACCAACTTTGAATTCATTCCGCCGGCGATAATTGCGGCAACGCCCATCGCGGTTCCGTGAAGTCCAGCAACGCCAAGTGATGTGCCTTGATCTTCACGAAGTAGCGCTTGAGATGGACCGAAACCACCAGTAAAGAAGTTAACTGTCGCTACTTGAAGTGCGAGCAGCCAGAACTGCCCGTTACGCTGAAACGTCTTTGGCATCTTTTATGAAATGGGCTTTACAACGCTGCTACAACGAAATCAATTGAGGCAGTTAGCGCATCAATATCACTTGGATCAACGGCCGGGAACATACCAATACGAAGTTGGTTCTTACCCAGCTTGCGATAAGGCTCGGTATCAACGATTCCGTTAGCGCGCAGGGCTGCGGCAACTGCTGTTGCATCGATTGACTCATCAAAGTTAATAGTTCCTACAACATTAGATCGCATCGCAGGATCAGTTACGAATGGAGTTGTATAAGAAGTCTTTTCCGCCCATGAGTACAACTTCGCTGCAGATTCAGCGCTACGACCAGCTGCGAATTTAAGACCACCGTTAGAGTTCATCCACTCGATCTGATCGGCAAGCAACATTAAGGTAATCAGCGCTGGCGTGTTGTAAGTCTGATCAAGGCGAGAATTTTCAATCGCGATTCCAAGGTCGAAGAAGGCTGGAACCCAACGGCCACTTGCTTTGATTTTCTCAGCGCGCGCAATCGCGGCAGGGCTCATTAGCGCTAGCCAAAGTCCACCATCGGAAGCAAATGATTTCTGTGGTGCAAAGTAGTACGTATCAAATTCTTTTGCATCAACATGTAAGCCACCAGCAGCGCTTGTTGCATCAACAAGAACTAGCGCACCATCTGTTCCGGCAGGGCGCTTGATTGGCATCGCAACGCCAGTTGAAGTTTCGTTATGGGTAAGTGCGTAAACATCAACGCCTGCTTCGGCAACTGCTTGTGGGTGTGAACCAGGCTCTGCCTTAATGACAGTTGGCTCGCCAAGAAATGGCGCTTCCTTTGCAGCAGATGCAAACTTTGATGAGAACTCACCGAAAACTAAGTGTTGTGACTTATTTTCAATCAAACCAAAAGTTGCGATATCCCAGAACGCAGTTGATCCGCCGTTTCCGAGTACAACTTCATAACCTTCTGGCAGCGTAAATAGTGAGTTAAGTCCTTCGCGTACGCGATGAACCACGTTCTTAACTGGCTTTTGGCGGTGAGATGTTCCGAGAATCGATGAACCAGATGCGCCGAGTGCAGCAAGTGCTTCAGGGCGAATCTTTGATGGACCACAACCGAAACGGCCATCACGTGGTTTGAGATTATCTGGGATCTTAATATCTGCGCTCATGGGCTAAGACTACGGGTAGTAGCGAGTGATCTCCCACTCGGTATCGCTGTTAGCCCGCTCATAGCGCAAGCGATCATGCAGCCTTGAATAGCGCCCTTGCCAGAATTCAATACTGATCGGTGTAACTCGATAGCCGCCCCAATGTGGTGGCTTCGGAACGGTGCTTCCTTCCGGCCATTTTTGCGATGCACCGGCGAAGCGTTGTTCAAGTTCTTCACGTGATGAAAGTGGTGAAGATTGCGCACTCGCCCATGCCCCAATCTGGCTAGACCAAGGACGCGTTGCAAAGTATTCGGCAGATTCACTTTCGGAAATCTTTTCGACAAATCCACTAATCGAAACTTGGCGCTCCATCGCATACCAAGGAAATAAAAGTGTGACTTGCGAATTTAACTCCATCTCTTGTGCTTTACGCGATGAGTAATTTGTGAAGAAGGTAAAGCCGCCTTCAGAAACGTCCTTTAATAAAACAGTGCGGGTAGATATATGTTCTTCGGCGCCGAGGGTTGAGAGCACCATGGCGTTAGCTTCGACGATGACGGCATTTGCCGCAGCCTCATGGAGCCACGTGTTGAAAGCGGCGAAGGGATCGGCCGGTAAATTCTCGAGTCCGACCTCGCCGTAAGAACGGCGCATGGCACGGATCGCTTCACGGTCGAGTTCGCTCATAGATGTATCGAACCTCACTTTCACTTCCGCGTCATCTTCTGGAAGCCATGGTCGTCAGCACCCCCTCGGACGGTGCAGAATTGGAGCATGTCAGATGATTTCAAACCCGGCCTGGAAGGCGTTATCGCCTTCGAATCACAAATTGCAGAACCAGATAAAGAAGGCAGCGCACTGCGTTATCGCGGCGTTGATATCGATGACCTTGTTGGTCGCGTTACCTTCGGAAACGTTTGGGGTCTACTCGTAGACGATCTCTTCAATCCTGGTCTTCCAAATGCTGAACCGTTCCCACTACCTGTTCACTCAGGTGATGTGCGCGTAGATATCCAATCAGCGATTGCGATGTTGGCACCAGCATGGGGTTTCAAGCCACTACTTGATATTTCAGATGAAGAAGCGCGCAGCAACTTAGCTCGTACTTCTGTAATGGTTCTTTCATATTTGGCACAAGCCGCTCGCGGAACTTGGCAGCCAATGGTTCCGCAATCAGAAGTTGATAAGGCACATACAGTTGTAGAACGCATGATGATCCGTTGGCGCGGAGAGCCTGATCCACTTCACGTTCGCGCAATCGATGCTTACTTTGTATCAGCTGCAGAACACGGAATGAATGCATCAACATTTACCGGTCGCGTTATCGCATCAACCGGTGCAGATGTTTGTGCAGCCATCTCTGGTGCAATCGGTGCGATGTCTGGCCCACTTCACGGTGGCGCTCCATCACGCGTATTGCACATGATTGAAGAAGTAGAAAAGTCTGGCGATGCAACTGCTTATGTAAAGGGCTTGCTTGATCGCAAAGAGCGCTTGATGGGATTCGGACACCGCGTTTATCGCGCTGAAGATCCACGCGCTCGCACACTTCGTCGTACTGCTAAAGAACTTAACGCACCACGTTACGCAGTTGCAGAAGCGCTTGAAAAGGCTGCTCTGCAAGAGCTTCGTGAGCGCCAACCAGATCGCGTCTTGGAGACAAACGTTGAATTCTGGGCTGCAATTATCTTGGACTTCGCACAAGTTCCAGCACCGCTATTTACTTCAATGTTTACTGCAGCTCGTACTGCAGGTTGGTCAGCACACATCCTTGAGCAGAAGCGCACTGGTCGTTTGATCCGTCCATCTGCACGTTATGTTGGCAAGGGCCCACGTAAACCTGAGGACGTCGACGGCTGGGATGATTCAGTCGGAATGTTGCATATTTAAATTTCATAACCGTTTATGAAACGGAATATGTAAACGCTCGTCTTTATAACGTTTTGATAAAAGACCCCGTATAGGCGCTATTCCACGCGCCTAGGTTTGCTATTGACCCCTAGATGTACTGAAATTAGCCAACTAGGAAGCCCAAACACAAGGGGTTTCCCCATTTATGGAGGCAAAATGAATAGAAAGCGTTTAGGAGCACTTAGCCTTGTGGCGATTGCGGCTCTCTCAGTTTCTGCGCTGGTAGTTCCATCAGCATCTGCTGCAAAGAAGTCAATTGTAATTTGGGCCGATGACACTCGCGGTCCAGCTTTACTTAAGATCGTAAAGCAGATGGAAGCAGTAGTTCCAGGTTACAAAGTTGATGTAAAAGCTTTTGCATCTTATGACGCACTAGGCGCTGCCTGGGATAAAGCAACATCTGCAACCGGTCCAGACATCATTCTTCGCGACGGTGCACTTGCTGTAGCCGGCGCTAAATCAGGTCGAATCCAGTCACTACTTGTTTCTCCTGCAACACGTGCACAGTTTGCACCAGCTGCATGGAGCGCGATGACTGTTAACGGTCGCGTTTATGGAATCCCTACAGATGTTGATACAACTGCAATGATCTACAACACTGCAATGTTCGCATCAGCTCCAAAGACAATCGGAGAAATTTACGATTACTACATCAAGAATAAGGCGACACTTACAAACGGTGTCTGCTCATTCAACGGCACATGGGGAGCTCAGCCAATGCTTACAGCTCTCGGTGGCGGAGCATGGGGTTACAAGAAGGGCGTTGCAGATCTATCTACAGTCGTCTTTAACTCTGCTGAATTCAAAGCTAATGCAAAGAAGTTCTTGGTCGGTGCCGATGGCAAGACAAATGGCTTCTTCTCATACGATGGTTGCGACACAGCATTCAAGGCTGGCAAGACTCCAGTAGCGCTTGTCGGTTCATGGAACATGGCATCTGTTAAGGAAGCCGGCGTTAAGTACGCATGGGGTTCACTTCCAGGAACAACAGCTGGAAAATTTGGAAACCAGTGGGCAGGCTACTCAGCTGCTTACCTAACTTCATATGCAACAACTCACGGAGTTAAGACTGGTGCAAACCAGCTTCTCAACAAGTTCTTCGCAGTTGAAGCCGGTCAGCTTGCACTAAACGAGGCGCAGAAGGATCAGCGCCCACTTGCTCACCTATCAGCAGCAGCAAAGACAAAGGATGCAACAGCTGCAGGTATCGGCGCATCAGCCGCTAACTCAGTTAAGCAACTAGCTGCTCTTGATGATAAGACTGGTGGAGCTAACTGGTACGACGTATCAAATGATGCTCTTAAGGACATCTTCGCTGGAAAGGGAGTTGATACAACTCTCGATAAGGCTGCAGATGTATTGGCAAAGAACTTCGCCAACTTCGCAAAGAGCTAATTAGAAAAAAGAGAATAAGTAAAAGTCAGCAATAAAGAAGGGAGATGTGCGGCATATAACCGCGCATCTCCCTTCTTTAATTTAAAGTTGTTTTATAAGATGTTCCAAGCAAATGCAAAGGGGGCGAGATGATCTATAAACTGGTCGGAATACGTGGCCCGCTCGCCCTATTTTTAAAGCTTGGCTTACTAGGTGGCGCAGATGCCTTTTTGATCTGGCTTACTGCAGCAGCCCTCAATAAGAACTCCTTCATAATCGCAGGCGTAGTAATAGCCACCATAATTTTTCTTAATTACTCGTTTATAACCAAAGGCTTTATCCCGCTCAAATTTCTAGCAGTCGGTCTGATTTTCTTCTCAATATTTGTGATTACGCCTACTGGATACACAATCGTGATGTCTACATATAACTTTAAGACTGGCAATGAAATCGCGAAAAGCGCTGCGATCAAAGAGATTATTAATAACGGTATTACTCCAGATTTAGAGGGGACGGTCTACGACTTATACCTCGGTAAAACCAGTAGCGGTAAATATGCTGGAGTTATTCAAAATCAATTAAATGGAGAACTTCTTTACGCAGATGAATCTGAGATAAAACCAATAGATCCAAGCGATATAACTCGTGATGTATCTGGGCTAATAGTCGGGGCTAAGGGTCTGACATCGATATCTCCTGAAGAATTTGCAAACGATGACGCTGCGATTACTTCACTTAGATTTCCATTAGGAGATGGTTCATATGTGAACCCACAAGGAAGCGATATAGCCGCGCGCCTGACCCAAAATATTATTTATGATGGTGCTAACGATCAGATAAAAAATATTGAAACAGGTCAAATCTTCATCGATAACGGAAAAGGTAACTTTGCTGCAAGCGATGACCCAAGCAATCGACTCGACCCAGGCTGGCGCGCTTTTTCTGGGCTAGATAACTTCAAATCTCTCGCCTTTGATAAAAACCTACGCGACCCATTTATTCAGGTCTTTA
>JBIIRS010000039.1:0-8900 GCA_044341425.1 Candidatus Planktophila sp.
AACGATGGCAATAACTACTAAGGCGATATCGCAGACTGGATATAAGACAGCAAAAAATGCGCTCGTGCTATCCCCAGGAATGTTCGAGATAAATTGAATGAGGATCAGAGCGGTAACTATTGAACTTAAGCCCAGCCCAAAGATCGCGGCATCTAGCAGCTCAAGTAAACGAAGCCGCTGCCTGCGTCCAAGAATGCGGGGAATTGCTAGGAAGGCAAAAGGGTAGAAGAGTGCATATGCAATATTTGAAAAGAGCAACGAGTTGTTATTGAAATCAAAGAATTGCGAGAGACTGGAGTAGATCGAACCGATTCCCCATGACGCAATTGCTAGTGCGGTGAAAGAGATTGCAAATGGATCGCTATGCAAAGGTGCGCCAATCAACGAAATAATCGCGGCAACGATCACTAAGTTGAAGAGAACTAGATCGAGAACTATTCCACCATTCACCTGCAGAATTTTGGCTGCGGTATGCCCGAACAGAATTGCCGGAGCAAACCACTTCCAGAGTAGATGGGTGCGCACCCACGTAAGTTAAGGCGCGCGATTAAGCAAAACGAATAGGGCTAACCTAAGGCTTGCTCAATCAAAAGACTGAATTGAAAGAGTTAGAAACCCTTGCTGCAGATCAACTTGGCCATGCCAAGTGTGGTTTCAATATCAGTCTTTGAATTCTCATACTGGTCAACGGCCTGCGCTTTTGCGCGTTCGCTACGCTCGCTCTGCTTGCCAACTGTTGAGTAGGCCCGGATCGCTGCTTCGTAGCTACGAACTGCGGCAGCGTACTTATCAATCGTTGCCTTGTTCTTAGTTAGATTTGCAGTATCTGCTCGCAAAGCAACAAGTGCTGTGTTAATAGTTGCGATCTTCGCCTGGTATTCAGGGATCAACTTGTTGGCTTTTTCAGTTTCTAGCGCCTGCTTGGCCATATCTGCATCTAGCTTGGCAACAGTTTCATCAGTTGCAGCCTTGATCTTTGGCAAATTTGCAACGGCCTTGTTATAGGTATTTGCTGTGTTAATGCAATCTAGTGAGAGCCAAGTAAGTTTTGAATTCTTTACCAATGGGTTCTTTGCGCAACGGTAAGAAGACCCGCTTACCTTTGTGGTTTGGCCAGCCTTTTTACAAGCGACACCATTGCTGACCTTAGTTGCGGCGCTTGCTGGTACGGCAGTCATTGATGCGAGTACTAGTGCAGCAGCTCCGGCTACGACGATGGCCTTACGAAACATGAAAAACCTCCATTGATGATGAGGCTATGTTAGCCAACCAGTAGGCAGAACTAGGGGATACAGGCAGAGAAAAGCATGTGAATTAGCGTTGTTTAACTCGCAAATTCATACCAACCCTGCGGACCAGCGGCCTAGGGGCCAGAGTTATGAAACCCACTAACAGTTTGTACTGCCATCCTGGAATCGAGACTGCCTTTCCTGCCTGCGCATCCTTCCAAGCCTGTGCAACAAGTCGATCTGAGTTAAGCCACATGAACTCTGGCAATCCCGCCATCTTCATACGGCCGCGTTGATGAAATTCGGTGCGCGTAAATCCTGGACAGAGTGCGGAAACTTTTATCTTGGTAGCCGAAAGTTCGGTATGCATTGATTCGCTCAAAACAGTTAGATACGCCTTCGATGCGCTGTATGCGCCGCCTGCAATAAAGCTGGCAACCGATGAGACGTTAATTACTGTTCCAGAATTGCGTTCCTTCATTCCAGGAAGTGTCACGTGCATCAACCGCATCGGTGTTCGAACCAATACCTTTAGAACTTCTTCCTCTTTTGCCAAGTCGCTCATCGTAAATGCTTTATTGATTCCAAAGCCTGCGTTATTAATGAGCACTTCAATCTCATTACTCTTAATAAACTCTTCAACTTTGGCACAACCAGATTCGGTTGCTAAATCAGCGACGATAACAACTGATTCGGCGCCAAATTTATCCTTCAGCCCTTGTGCTCTTTCGTGTAAGCGAGCCTCATCGCGCGCGACTAAAACCAGATTAAATCCTTGCGCAGCAAGTAAGCGAGTAAAACTTTCACCAATTCCGGAAGTTGCACCGGTTACTAGAGCCCACTTTTTCATTTCGCCTCCGCAATAGATTTACTTGAGTGCGCCATAAGCGCTGGCCGGAACAACTGGATCGTTAGGTCGCACTGGAGCAAGATACTTGTAAGGAGCGCTTTGTGCGGGACGTTGGTCACCTTCACCTTTATTTGGCCACAATGACATTGCGCGCTCTGCTTGCGCAGTAATTGTCAGAGATGGATTCACACCTAGATTTGCGGTGATTGAAGCCCCGTCGACTACGTGAAGAGTTGGGTAGTTATAAACGCGGTGATACGGATCGATTACTCCAGTTTTTTCATCAGCTCCAATTACACAGCCACCAACAAAGTGGGCGGTAAATGGTGCGCTAATTAAATCGCCAATATGCCCGCCTGCGATTCCACCATATTCGTTTGCAATATGACGCACCGCTTCATTGGCCGCGGGAATATAAGTCGCATTTGGCTTATCGCTATCGTTTTTTGAAGTTAGTTTAAAACCGAATAAGCCACGCTTTCCCTTTACAGTTACGGCAGAATCAACATCTTGCATTACAAGTGCGATGACCGTCTTCTCACTCCAGTGGCGCACATTAATTATTCGCAAAAGCAGCGAAGGCTTGGCTAAGAACTGTTTTAACCAATGGCGGCGCCGTTCTTTTCCAGTAAATCCGTCGGTCATGATCGTTTGCAGCAAGCCCATGAAGTTGCTTCCTTTGCCATAACGAACAGGTTCAATATGGGTATGTTCATCAGGGAAGAAGGAAGAGGTTATAGCTGCTCCACGACTGAAATCATTGTCGCGGTTATTCATAAGCGCGCCAGTGAGGGCTTCACTGTTTGTTCGGGAAAGTGCGCCAAGACGATCCGAAAGGCGCGGTAATTGTTTACGTTTCATCTTATGCAATAACTTCTGAGTGTTAAATGTTCCGGCAGCAACAACTAGTTGATCTGCAATAAAGGTTGGTCCGCGCGAACCATCCCAAGCTCCGGTCTTCTCAGTTTTAACTCTCCATTTTCCATCGCCGCGCTCTTCGAATTCTGTAACCGTTGTCATTGGGAAAACTTTTGCGCCCGCACCCTCGGCAAGTCCTAGATAATTCTTGGGCAGTGTGTTCTTTGCATTATGGCGACAACCGGTCATACATTCACCGCAGTTTGTGCAGCCATTGCGATCTGGTCCTTTGCCACCAAAGTAAGGATCACTCGCTGCTACGCCTTCACCTTTTCCAAAGTAAATTCCAAGTGGCGCCATCTTAAAAGTTTGCCCAACACCCATCTTGGTTGCCGCAGATTTCATCGCCGCATCTGATGGCGAGAAGAATGGATTCTCTTCAACTCCCAGCATGCGTCGGGCTTGTTCATACCAAGGTTCGAGTTCGCGTTTCCAATCAGTGATATCTGCCCACTGTTTATCTTGGAAGTATTTATCGCCAGGTTGGTACAAAGTATTGGCGTAGACAAGTGAACCTCCGCCAACGCCTGCGCCACAAAGGACAAGTACATCGGGGAGGATATGAATTCTTTGGATTCCGAAACAACCGAGTGCTGGCGCAAATAGAAATTTATTTACGCGCCATGAGGTCTTAGGGAAGTCCTTATCTGCGAAACGTTTACCGGCTTCAAGGACTGCTACTGAATAACCCTTTTCACGCAGTCGAAGCGCAGTAACGGATCCACCAAAACCGGATCCAATTACTACGACATCGAACTGCAATTCCTTAGCCATCGCAGCCTCCCGTTTTTAAACGGTTAACTCCTCGACTGATATTCCAGCTGTTGATTCATCACGAATATGCCAACTGGTTCCGTACTCTTCAAGTAGATCAAGGAAAGGCTTGGAATCAAACCATTCTGGGCCATTTACGCCTTCTGGTTTCCAAGTTCCCTTATGCAATAGCTCCATTGCAATAACTGGGTTTATTGCCGTCTGCCAAACAACTGCTTGATCTCCGTAATTAGCCATCGACCATTCGTTATCTACAACGTTGTACATGTAGCACGCATATGGTTTGCCTGACTTATCAAGGCCTTTAACCAAAGTGCCGGCGCAAGTTTTACCGCGCATGCGTTCACCAAGTGTGGCCGGATCTGGAAGAGATGCGGCAAGCAAGTCGCGTGGTGAAACTGGATGTCCTTGAACTTCAACGGTCTCTTTACGATCCATGCCGAGCATATGAATTGTCTTTAGAGTTGTGATGAATTGCGCACCAAGTCCGTACTTGAAGTTAACTTTCTTGGCATCAACTTTCTGCGGAATCAGGACAACTTCTTCGTGCTCAACGTTGACACACTCAACGGGTCCGATTCCTTCAGGGAAATCAAATACCTCGAGTTCACTAAATGGTTCAGTTGTAAACCAACCGCGGCCATCTTCCCAAACTAACGGTGGATTCAAACACTCTTCAATCGTTGTCCAGATTGAAAACGATGGAGCAAAGTCGGCGCCTTCAACTACCAAGTTAGAACCATCGAGAATAGTTACTTCATCGATTCGGCTAAAGAGATGGTCAGATGCATATTTAGCAAAGACATCGCTCATTCCCGGCTCAATGCCCATACCGACTAGCGCGTAGATACCGCGTTCGCACCAGTTCCAATCACGAGCAAATTGTTCATCGCCGAGCTTTACTCCAGTTTCAGAATTTGGGTAATGCGGATGCGGACGTGAAAGAGACATCGCCATATCCATGTAATTAGTATCTTCAATTTCACAAGCCAAGAAGATCGGCATAACAAAACGCGGATCTACGGCGTTAATCACAATATCTGGATTGGCCTTACGAATCAGTGCACGAATATCCTCGAGCTCTGCGGCGTTCACCTCCGCTGCTGAAAATCGGGGATCTTTTACTCTTGCTACTGCTTCTTCAGCGCGTGACAGGTGGCGATCTGCAATGACCATTGAAGTAATAAATGGTCTACGAGATGCGATATTTGCTATTGCCCTGCCAACTCCGCCTGCGCCGATAACGAGCGCTTTCATGGGTGGCCTTTCATTCTTTAATACACACGATTCGTTGTTGAACGCGTTAGCCCTATATTAATCGTAGAGATAACCTTTGCCAAGTGAAGATAATTCTTTACGCAGGTCCCCGTAGCTCAGTGGATAGAGCAACCGCCTCCTAAGCGGTAGGTCGCAGGTTCAACTCCCGCCGGGGACACCAATTAAGAATTAACTAAAAATAACGGTGCGATGCCCAACAATAAAGATGCGATCTTCCGCATAGAGTTTTACCGCTTTAGCAAGTACGCGACGTTCGATATCGCGACCAAGTGCGATTAACTCATCTGGTGTTGATGAATGAGTTACGTGTGCAACGTCTTGTTCGATGATTGGACCTTCATCTAAATCAGCAGTTACAAAGTGTGCAGTTGCACCAATTATCTTTACGCCGCGATCGTGGGCCTGGTGATAAGGCTTAGCGCCTTTAAATCCTGGCAAGAACGAGTGATGAATATTGATTATCTTGCCCGGCAGTGCGGCGCAGAAATCGTTTGATAGAACCTGCATATAACGAGCCAGTACAACGAAATCAATCTTTAACTCTGCAACTTTTGCGAGCAAGGCTTTCTCTTGAGCAGCCTTATTTGAGGCGTCAACTGGCAGATACATGAATGGAATTCCATGAGATTCAACTAACTGCTTTAGATCTTCGCGGTTTGATACTACAAGAGGAATTTCAATTGGAAGTTCGCCGAGTTCAAGGAGATACATTAAATCGCGAAGACAGTGACTCTCTTTAGTGACCATAACGAGCGCGCGTGGTTTTTTAGCGGCTTCACGTATGTGCAGCGCTGGTGAGAATTTTCCTAAACCTTCGCCCAGGCTCTTCTCTGCAGCTGCCAGGCCTTGTGAGGTTTCAAAGCGAGTGCGCATCACAAAGGTGTTTGTTTTGTGATCTGTGAACTGCTGGTTTTCAATGATGTTGCCACCGCAGTTAAGTACGGCAGTTGTCATCGCATGGACAATGCCTGGTTGGTCTGCGCATTGCAGATTTGCGATGAGATCCATGTCGTAAGGGTACGCGTTAGCGGTTATAGATAGAAATTAGTGCGTCATTCCCAGTGCGTAATTCCTAGTGCGTCATGGTGAAGCGGCGCAGCGGCTTTGGCGCCCACCAGTTGGTCTCACCAAAGAGTCTCATCAGCGCCGGAACTAGCAAGGCGCGAATTAGCGTGGCATCTAGCAGTACGGCAAGTGAAACGCCAAAGCCCAACATCTTGATCGATGTCACGCCACTTGTCATAAACGCTGCGAAGACAACGGCTAGAAGAAGCGCTGCCGCAGTAATGATTCGTGCAGAGCGTTGCAGACCAGTTGCTACTGATTCGATATTGCTCTTGCCCGCCATATGTTCTTCGCGAATGCGAGAGAGCAGGAAGAGTTCGTAATCCATGGAAAGTCCAAAGACAACAACGGCAACCAAGATAACTGTTCCTGAATCAAGTGTTCCGGTAACGGTGAAATCACCTACTAGCCATTTGAGATGACCTTCAATGAAAATCCAAGTTACAGCGCCGAGAGTTGCAGTTAGCGATAAAGCATTTAAAAGAACTGCTTTAATCGGCAAGATAATTGAACCGGTAAAGATAAAGATCAAGATCATTACCCAGAATGCGATCCAACCAAGCGCTAGCGGCAGAGTCTTGGCGATTCCACTTTGCGAATCAGTGAAATCAGCAGCTGCGCCACCGATGAGAGTCCCATCTGGTTTATCCAGGGCGCGAATCTCTTTAATCAATCTTTCAGCATCCATGGTGCGAGAAGATTGGCCCGGAATGACTTGGATACGTAAATCACTTCCGTAAGTTTCAATCACACCTACGCGTGCAATTCCTTCTACTTTAGAGACCGTTGAAAGGAAAGCATTTACTTCACCTTCTCTACCAACTCCATTAGGGATAACAACTTCAATTGGGCTGCCTTCAAAACCACTAAATCGTTCAGTGATTTTCGCTGATCCAATCGCAGCAGGATCACTGGCTGGCAGAACGCGAGAATCTACTTGTGCAAATGCAATATTTGTAATTGGCGCAGCCATGACCCCAAGTAAAAGAAGTGAACCAATTACAACAGGTACTGGTCGCTTCATTACGTTGCGCGCAGTGTGTGCCCAACGACCATCTTCTTTAGGAGTTATTCCACCTTTTCGTACAGCGCCCTTATCGATCTTGTGTCCAAGCAGCGCCATGATTGCAGGCAGCGGAATTAACGCACCTAGAACTGCCAAGGTAACAACGCTTACCCCGGCATAACCAAATGATTTAAGGAAATCCAAAGGGAAGAATAAGAGCGCGCTGAGCGTTACCAGAACTGTGAGGCCAGAGTAGAAAACAGTCTTTCCTGCAGTATTAATTGTTGTGCGCACCGAGTCTTCAACGCTCTTGCCAGAGTGCAGTTCTTCACGGAAACGATTGACCATTAATAAGGCGTAATCAATACCTAGACCCAGGCCAAGTCCGGTGATCAAGTTAAGGGCAAATATGCTCACATTGGTAAAGAGCGTGATCAAATAAATAATAAAGAATGCACCGAGGATTGCGCTGATTCCAACTACCAGTGGCATCGCAGACGCAACGAGTGCTCCAAAGACAAAGATAAGCAGTAAGAAAGTCAGCGGTATCGCAATCGATTCGGCGAGCAATAAGTCACGTTCGATCTTATGGTTAATCGCATAAGTGACTACACCAGCACCTGCTGCATAGATCGTCAGATCTCCGCGCTTGCCATCGAAAGCAGCTTGAATATCTTTACCAATTTGTCCTATCGAATCAAAGTCGCCTACCTCGGTATTTGCATAGGCAAATAAAAATGCCGCCTTACCGTCAGTAGATTTTAAGTTAGGTGCCCCACCAGTTGACCAGAAAGATAGAGTCTTTGAAATTCCGGCAATTTGCCCGACTTCTCTCTCAACTGCCAGGGCTTGCTGTGAAATCGCAGCGTCATCAACGCTCTTGTCGCCGCTATCAATAATTAAAATAGCAACAGGTTCTTCAACTTTGAACTTTTCAGATAAGTACGTTGCCGCCTTTGCTGATTCACTATTGAGATCTGAATACCCACCCGAATCTAATTTTCCGAAGGCGAGTGAGCCAATGCCACCAGCGAGGAGAATTCCAAGAGCAAAAAGGATTAAAACGCGCTTGCTGCGCTTAACTATGAAATTACCGAGGCGTTCGAACACAAGCAAACTATGTAGGATTACCCCCAGAGTTGCAATTTATGCGACTAGTCTGAGAAATAATTGAGGAGGTAGCACTGCAAATGAGTGATCTATTTCCTAGTTCTACAGAAGATGAACGCGATCCGCGCGAAGACCAGAGCGATTCAAAAAAACGTGAGGATGAAATCAAAGGCGATAAGCCGCCACATCACGACGACTAGTCGGAATAGCTATTCAGATTTGGATGGAGTCGCAGGTTTTGGTGCTGAGTCTGTTTTATAGAAACCAGATCCTTTAAATACAACGCCAACGGCAGAATAAACTTTTTTAACTTCACCCTTACATTCTGGGCAGATGGTTAATGGCTCATCAGAGAAGCTCTGGAACGCCTCAAAGGCGTGCTCGCAAGCAGAACATTGATATTGATATGTAGGCACGCGCTATCACTCCTTCTCTTTTTCGTTTAAATCACAGCCCCAGGGGCTGGTGGTTAAGTCTAAGGAAGTGAGACGATAGAGGCGAATTAAGAGGAGATTTGAGAGAGGGCAGGTGTCACAAGTGAAACGTTTAGCGGCGGTTATTGCAGCGCTGGGATTTACCGTTCTTCTAGCAGCTCCTGCGCTGGCTAACTCTCTTGTTGCCACATCACCAATTGCTGGTTCGACTCTGAAAGTAGAACCAAGCGCAGTGA
>JBIIRS010000040.1:0-8735 GCA_044341425.1 Candidatus Planktophila sp.
AACCCTTCATGCGCTTCATGCGAGATAAACAATCTTGCAGAGTCTGATCTAGCGCGTGACCAATATGTAGAACACCTGTCACATTTGGTGGTGGGAGAACTATTGTGAACGCCTCTTTAGAAGATGAAGCATCTGCAGTGAAGTAGTCAGCTTTTAGCCATTTTGAATAGAGGCTGGACTCAATATCGGCCGGATTAAAGGTCGATGCGAGTTCTTTGCCAGATGGCGAGCTTGAAGACATAGAGCGCAGTCTAGATTATGCGCTCTTCTCCTCTGTACCTTTTTCGCGGCGTGAAGCACGCTTTGGAATATCACCAGTGCGAGCAACCAGGGTTGGAGCCGCGTTTTCATCGATGCATTCCTTATTAATGATCACCTTTGCGACATCGCTGCGGCTAGGTACTTCATACATCACAGCAAGAAGTACGGATTCCATGATTGCGCGGAGTCCGCGTGCGCCAGTGCCGCGCTTTAGCGCAAGTTCTGCAATGGCATCTAGTGAATCTGGAGTGAATTCGAGTTCTACATCATCCAAATTAAAGAGGCGCTGGTATTGCTTAACGAGAGCGTTCTTTGGCTCTGTCAAAATCTGCATTAACGCTGGCTTATCAAGATTTTCCACACTTGTTAGAACTGGCAGACGTCCGATGAATTCAGGGATCATTCCGAACTTCAATAGATCCTCTGGCATGACATCAGCGAAGATATCTTTACGGTTCTTGTCAGCAGCCTCTTGCAGAGTTGCATTAAAACCTACGCCAGCTTTTCCGCTACGCGCTTCAATGATCTTATCGAGACCAGCAAATGCTCCGCCGACGATAAAGAGAACGTTTGTTGTATCGAGTTGAATAAATTCTTGGTGTGGGTGCTTGCGTCCACCTTGTGGTGGCACCGATGCAACTGTTCCTTCAAGAATTTTAAGTAGCGCTTGCTGAACACCTTCGCCGGATACATCGCGAGTAATTGATGGGTTCTCAGATTTACGTGCGACCTTATCGATCTCATCGATATAGATGATTCCGGTCTCGGCTTTCTTCACATCGTAATCTGCGGCCTGCAAAAGCTTAAGCAAGATGTTTTCTACATCTTCACCAACGTAACCTGCTTCGGTGAGCGCCGTTGCATCAGCGATCGCGAATGGCACATTAAGCATGCGCGCCAAAGTTTGCGCCATAAGGGTCTTACCGCAACCAGTTGGTCCAAGCAGCAAGATATTTGACTTAGCGAGTTCTACTCCATCTTCGCCTTTTAATTCACCTGACTGCACGCGCTTGTAATGGTTATAGACGGCAACTGCTAAAGATTTCTTGGCACGATCTTGCCCAATTACATACTGATCTAGGAATTCGAAGATTGCTTGCGGTTTTGGAAGTTCGGTTAGACCGAGCGTGCTTGTCTCAGCGAGCTCTTCAACTATGATCTCGTTGCAGAGTTCGATACATTCGTCGCAGATGTAAACGCCAGGGCCAGCGATCAATTTCTTGACCTGCTTCTGCGTCTTGCCGCAGAAGGAACATTTGAGCAGGTCGCTAGTTTCACCGATACGAGTCATGGGATAAGAATAGTTTTTAGCGTGAAATTTTGTGGGTTAAATCAGGCTTGGGGATGTTCGCCCATAGATGAATTTGGTGAACGATATGGCGGTTTAGAAGTCTTCATCTCTCTGACCCCTGGAACAAATAGCACCACCGCGCAGATTAGAAGATGAAAGACCGTGACTCCAATTAAAAGTGGGCGCTCCCCCAAGAGATCAGAGAGCGGTCCGGCTATGGCCATTCCTAGTGGCATCAATCCAACTGAGCCCATGTAATCAATGCTAAATACTCGCGCTTGATATTCAGCTGGAACTTCACGTTGAACTTGGGTGTTCCAGAAAGCTTCCCAGGGTCCTACCGAGAATCCGGCGATGAAATATGCAACGAAGATAACTTCGCGCGAAGATGGAAATGCTAAAACTAAAGGTGCAAAGATAAATAAGCCCCAGACAACAACGGAAACTGTGCCGGGACGTTTAGTTTTAGATTTAATACTAAGAATCGCTGAGATAACTCCGCCGAGGCTAAAGAGCGCCGCAGCGGTTGCATAGATTGCGGAAGTGCCAAAGTCTCGTTTAGTGATTACAGGCAGCAGAACCATTTCTACGCCGACCACCATCATTAATTGCAGGGAAGCCATAATGATCATCGCGGCGATCCATTTGTAGTACCAAACAACGCGCAAGCCTTCGCGGACTTCGCTGATGAAAGTGGTCTTCTCTTGAGAACTCTCTGCGCGTGGATTTTCGGTGACGCGTAAAAGTAGAAGTGCACCAATTAAGAAGAAGATGCACGTTGCTACATATGTAGCGTGCGTGCCCAATGAAACAACAATTACACCAGCAACACCTGGCCCAGCAATGGTTCCGCCCTTCATGGCAATTCCACGAATTACATTTCCCGCTGGTAATAAATGGTCTGGCAAAATACTCGGCATAATTGCACCAACTGCCGGGCCACCAAAGGCATCACATGCGCCCATCACCACAACAATTGCAAGTAATATCCAAAGTGAAATAGTTAATGGATCAAAGAAGATCATGACGCTTCCCGCGATGGCTCGGATCCAATCAGCAATGATCAAAATTGTCCGGCGTGGCAAGCGATCTGCCCAAACACCTCCGATAGGTGCCAGTAAAACTCCTGACAAGACGCGCGCTGCCATGATTCCACCGAGAACTGTTGCACTGCCGCCTGCATCGAGAACTGTTACAGCAACAGCGATAGGAAATGCTGACATGGCAACGACAGTTAAAATCGTGGAGACCAACAGGTTTCTATAGGAACGGTATGAAAAAAGAGCGCCGGGTTCGAAATATTTTTTCAACATTTCTAGACCGACGCCCCTTTATTGAGAGATTTACTTAAGAATTATGCGGAAGGCTTGGCCTTACGTGAAGACATTACCCTATCGATAATTCCGTATTCAACTGCTTCTGCGGCGGTAAGAATCTTGTCGCGTTCGATATCTTTTTCGATTTCTTCAACGCTCTTATTTGAATGCTTTGCAAGCATTGTTTCCAGAAGTCCGCGCATACGCATGATCTCGCGTGCTTGGATTTCAATATCTGATGCCTGTCCCCCACCTTCAGATGAAGGTTGGTGAATAAGGATTCGAGAATGTTCTAGACCGTAGCGCTTTCCCTTAGTTCCGCCGGCAAGGATGATCGCAGCAGCTGATGCTGCTTGTCCAAGACAGATTGTTGTGATGTCAGGGCGAACAAATTGCATAGTGTCATAAATAGCAGTGAGCGCTGTAAATGATCCACCAGGTGAGTTGATGTAGATCGAGATATCGCGATCTGGGTCCATTGACTCAAGGGTTAGCAACTGCGCCATTACGTCGTTTGCAACGGTGTCATCAATTGGTTGACCTAAGAAGATGATGCGCTCTTCGAATAGCTTTGTATAAGGGTCAAGGCGCTTGTAACCGTATGCGGTCTTTTCTTCAATCGTTGGAAGAACGTAGCGGTTGGTAATTTCTTGGATATGTTTCATTACTTCTTGCCTCCCGCAACTTGTCCATCATTTGTGGCGATGTGATCGATAAAGCCATATGCGAGCGCATCCTTGGCGTTGAACCAGTTGTCGCGATCTGAATCAGCGATGATCTTTTCAAGCGGCTGTCCAGTGTGCTTGGCATTTAGCTCAGACATTGTCTGCTTTGTTATCGCCATCTGTTCTGCCTGAATTCGAATATCTGTTGCAGTGCCACCGATGCCGCCCAACGGCTGGTGCATCAAGATGCGTGCATTTGGAGTTGCGTAGCGTTTTCCAGGAGCACCAGCAGTAAGAATGAATTGACCCATTGATGCAGCCATTCCCATTGCAACTGTTGCTACATCGTTCTTGATGTAGTGCATGGTGTCGTAGATCGCCATTCCCGCTGTGACTGAACCACCAGGTGAGTTGATGTAAAGGTAAATATCTTTCTCAGAATCTTCGGCAGCGAGTAGTAGCATCTGTGCGCAAATTGCATTAGCCATCTCATCGCGGAATTCACCGGCAAGGAAGATGATGCGCTCACGGAGCAAGCGGTTGTAGACATTGTCATCTAGCCAGTTTCCGCCCTTGGCTGATGCTTGGATATTTAGCCCTGTCGATTGTGGGTCTTGATAATCCACGTAATCCTCCTGATTGATAACAACTTTTATATGTAGAGACCTTAACAATGCCTGAGGCGAAATGCTTCCCAAATATCGCAAAAAGGGTGCAAATCTCCCCTTGTTCGCTCAGGGCAGATGAGATTGGTTACGAAACGGTCAGCTTGAGCAGGTAGGTCTTCTTGCCATCGGTCAGTGAAACCGATGTTTTACCTTTTTTCAGAATGGTCAGCGAGGGATTGGTTTCATAAGTTGATTGCGGACCACCTGGAACAAATTTGGCAATGGATGAGTTGATGACTTTGCCTCGCCAGATCTCGGGATATTCAACTCTAAAGACAACTACCCGACCTTTTTTTACTTTGATGGTCTTTGCCTTAAGCGGGTTGACCATGACCGGAGGAATGACTCTTGCCAGTGGTGCAATCTCTTCAACTGTTGTTGTCTCTAGCTCATCCGCTGAAGAAATCGCAGCCGAGTAGAGGGATGAGCAAAGTAGAACAGTTATCGTTATAAAGAACTTAAGTTGAAGCATAAGACCGTCGACTTTAGCGGTGGTTATTCCTCTGAATCAATAGGAGATGCGGGTGGCATCTGCGGGCGAAGCGCTTCGAGATCAACCTTGTTGCCTGATTTGTCGACAACGTTAACGCGGCCCAGAACTCCAGCCAAAGCCTTCGTGCGAGATACCTCAGCAACTAGTTGCGAAATCTGACCAGCATCCTGAAGCTGCTTTGCGAATTGCTCTGGTGGCATTCCATAACGCTGTGATGTACGGATTAGATATTCAGTTAATTCAATTTCATTCACTTGAACTTCTTCTGCCTTAACAATTGCATCTAGCAAGAAATCAGATTTGATTGATGTGCGAACTTGGCCATCTACTTCAGCGCGGTGTTCTGCATCTTCAAGTCGGCCTTCGCCTTCGAGGTGTTCGTTTACCTCGTCAGTAACCAACTTATCTGGCACTGGAATGTCAAGATCATCGATCATCTTCTTTAGAAGCAAGTCGCGTGCCTGTGCGCCTTGTTCTAGCGACTTAACACGCTTCAAGCGCTCAGCGAAATCTGCCTTCAATTCTGCGATGGTGTCGAACTCTGATGCCAATTTTGCAAAGGCATCGTCAACAGGTGGAAGTTCGCGCTCTTTAACTGCCTTTAACTTAATTTCAACATCGCCCTTTTCGTCATCTTTCTGACCTACGAGCTGTGTTTCAAAGTTCTTTTCATCTCCGGCCTTCATGCCAAGAAGGGCAGCATCTAGGCCATCGATCATGCGGTTTGAACCAACTTCGTATGAAATATCGCTCGCCTTGCCGCCATCAACTTCTGCGCCATCGATCTTGGCAGTTAAGTCGACAGTCACGAAGTCACCATCTTTTGTCTCACGCTCAACAGTCATGAGAGTTCCGAAGCGAGCGCGGAGCTCGTCTACTTGCTCATCGATATCCGCATCTGTAACAGCTAAATCATCAACTTCGATTGTGATCTTTGAAAAGTCAGGAAGTGTTACTTCTGGACGTACATCAACTTCAACAGAGAAGACCAGCTTCTCGTTATCGACGTATTCCTTGATATCTACTTCTGGGCGTCCCACGACTAAAACTTCATGTTCGCGAGCTGCCATTCCGTAAAACTGTGGAAGTGCGTTATTGATCGCTTCATCGATTACTGATCCGCGACCTACGCGCTGATCGATCATCGCAGCTGGGACTTTGCCTTTACGGAAACCTGGGATGTTTACCTTTGCAGCGACAGCTTTGTAAGCATCAGCTACGTACTCGGTGAGATCTGCGTAAGGAACTTCGATATCGAGACGGACGCGAGTTGAGGAAAGTGTTTCGACCGTGCTCTTCACAAAGTGCTCCTTGAATTAGAGATACAAAGAAAAACTAAAAAGTTCTGGTCGGGGCGGGGAGATTCGAACTCCCGATCTCCTGCTCCCAAAGCAGGCGCGCTAGCCACTACGCTACGCCCCGAGGCGCAAGAGGTGAGTCTAGAGTAATTTTTTACTCTCGGTTACCGAGGCAGTAGGCTTAGCCCTCACACGAAACCTTTACAGGTTTTAGCACCTCTTGCGGGTGTAGCTCAATGGTAGAGCCCCAGCCTTCCAAGCTGGCCATGCCGGTTCGATCCCGGTCACCCGCTCCAAAGTTTTATAAGGCCCCGATAGAGCCAACCAGGGTTGAGTACATATAGCCGCTAAGACTTAGCGGATTTGTTCCCGTTGATCCTTTGTCATCAGTCACTTTGATCGATATTCCTACATCCGCTGATGTAGTTGTAATTACTCCTGTTATTACAAAACTGTAACGGAAAAATATCGGTTCAGATAGAAAGTTGTCCTGTTTAGATGGGATGTAATTAAATCTCGATGCCGAACTATCTTCATGAATAATGTCAATTTCAAAAATAGCTGTTGATGAATTGGTCAATCCTGTTAGATGGATCGTGTAGATATACGACTTGCCGGCTTTGAACTTTGGCAAAAGTGATGAAGTTGATGAAGTGCGCGCAGAGCCTGTACTCAACGTCCAAGTTGGAAGCGCATTTACATAAACATTAGATGGGCCGGTTGCTCCAACGGTTCCCGTTTCACCTTTCAAACCAACTGCTCCCGCAGCACCATCTGCGCCGGCTGTTCCTGTCTCACCTTTCGCGCCTGCTAAACCAGTTAAACCAGTAGATCCAGTTGCACCTGTCGCACCGGTTGCACCAGCAGGTCCTGCTGATCCACCACCAGAACTTCCCGATGGACCTTGTGGGCCCGTTGCGCCAGCTGGTCCTGCAGATCCACTTGCACCAGGCGAACCAGCATCACCCTTTTCACCTTTCTCTCCCTGCAAACCTTGTAAACCTTGCGAACCTGTTGGACCTGCAACGTTGGAAGCGGTTGAAACGGATTTACCTTCATTCCCATTCTTTCCATCAACTCCATTTGCCCCGACTGGGCCTTGCAAATTCTGCGGTAGCGGCCACTTTCCACTTTTCTTTGGACCATAAATTAAAAGACTTCTTGTATCTATGTAGAAATCGCCATCTATACCGTTCTTATTTAGTGGCGCACCTTTGCCATTTAAAATCGTATTTGGAATTGTTGTTGAAGTTCTGCCAGCGGCTTTTGGTTTCGTTGCTGCGCTAACTAATGGCGCTGTAAGTATTGAAAACGTTGTTGCAAATGCAATTGAAAGTGTGACAACTACTGACATCCGTTTGCGATTCATGGTACCTCCAGGCCCACTGCGACGAATTGGTTACGGAAAAGTGTGAACTCAGAAATCGAGCCGGCGAAGAGGGCTTTCCCTGAGTTTTTCCTTAGAGCGCGTAGGTAAACCCCCGCCTACAAGCGTGGGGTTTTGGAGAAAAACTCGCAGGGCGCTCACAGGCTTTCGGAGTACTTTTCAAAGTCTTGGGGAGTTATCTACGAGTAGTCGATAACAAGGGTTTCGACAAAGTGCAAAACGGGATGAAGGGAAGACATGCAAATGTCATCAAAGAAAAGCGTAATCGTAATTGCGGTTACAACAGTTGCTTTAACTCTAGGCAGTGTTGGAGTCGGGCAAGCAGCATCTAAGTCGAAGTTCGTATCGAGTAAGTCAACTCGTGTTTCTACTACAGGTGTTGCTAATCCGATAACAAAAACTACAAAGTCAGAGGCAGCAATTGCATCAATCCTCGCTGCACTTGTTGCAAAGGGAACGATCACCCAAGCTCAAGCAGATGCAATCAAGGCAGATTACCTCGCTGCTGCAGCTGCTCGCGGAAATGATCGTCTAGGAAACGGAATCAAACCTGATAGCGCAGAACGTGCAGCGCTAGAAGTGCTGATTTCAAAAACTATAGGTGTTGAAACAGCAACAATTCGCACTCGCCTTGCGGCTGGTGAATCACTTGGTTTGATCGCAGGAGCAAAGAAAGCAGAGTTGATCTCTGTGATCGTTGCCGATCACACAAAGCGCATTGATGCGGCTGTTACAGCAGGCAAGATCACTGCAGCACAAGCAACAACAATGAAGGCCGGGCTTACCGCACATGTAACTGCCGAAGTAGATCGAGTCGGCGGAAAGCGTGGTCCAGCAATGGGCGGTAAAGAAGGCAAGCGCGGTAAAGGACATGGTGGTAAAGGAATGGGCGGCATGGGGGCTGCTCCAACAACTCCTGCACCAGCAGTAACGCCTTCAGCGTAATTTTCGTAAAGGCGCTGAAGCAACAACTTCATATCTCCTCCTAAGGTAAGAAAAACCCGTCGCGAATTCTCCTTCGCGGCGGGTTTTTTGATGCCCGAAGGGTTGCTAATCAAGAATCAATTAAGTGCGTGAGAGACTTCGCATATGCGCTTACATATCGGTAGTGATCATGCAGGTCTTGAGTTAAAGAATGAGCTCCTTGCCCACTTAGTAAATAACGGGCACGACGTAACAGATCACGGGCCCTACGAATACGACGCTCTAGATGATTATCCAGATTTCTGTATCCCGGCCGCCCAAGCAGTTGCCAAAGATCCAACTTCGCTAGGAGTTGTTATTGGTGGCTCAGGTAATGGCGAGCAAATTTCTGCCAATAAAGTTAAGGGAATTCGCGCGGTTCTGGCTTGGAGT
>JBIIRS010000041.1:0-8733 GCA_044341425.1 Candidatus Planktophila sp.
TCCGATCTTGAGCAATTACCGCGTGATATTCAGCGTCATAAAGTGAAGGGCGAATATTGTCACTCATTCCGCCATCTACGGAAATGTAACGACGAACTTTGCCATCTTCGAGAACTACATCTTTAGTCGTACCAACTTCATACAAAGTAAAAGTGGTTGGACCAACAATTGCGCGCCCTGGTTCGATAGAGATAATCGGAATATTCAACTTATGTTTTTCACATGATGCCGTCACTGCGCTACGCAGCGCTGGCATTACTTCACCTGGTTCTAGAGTTTCATCACCGGGCAGATAAGCAATTCCGTAGCCGCCACCGAGATCAAGCTCAGGAAGTTCTTTTCCGTAAACATCGCGGTACTTAGCCAGCAACGAGATCAATCGATCTGCGGCAAGTTGGAAGGAATCGGTGCCGAAGATTTGGGAACCGATATGAGAATGAAAGCCGCGGAGTTCAAGTTCTGGGTGGCTTAAGACTTTTTCAACAGCGGCCCAAGCAGCACCACTTGCGATAGAGAAACCAAACTTCACATCTTCATGGGCGGTAGAAATTGATTCGTGGGTATGTGCCTGGATACCTGGAGTAAGGCGAAGCATCACGCCTTGTACTTTCTTATGACTCCGTGCAACTGTTGCAACGCGCTCGATTTCATGGAGTGAATCCATAACAATTGTCTTAACGCCGGCACTTACCGCGCGATCTATCTCTGAAACAGATTTATTGTTTCCATGTACTTCAATCTTCTGGGGATCGATACCACCGGCAAGTGCGACTGCTAATTCGCCACCAGTACAGACATCGATACCGATGCCGCACTCCTTAACCCAAGTGGCGACAGCGGTAGAGATAAAGGCCTTTGCTGCGTAATAAACAGTTCCAGCGTGCGAACCAAACTCATCGCGCAGCGCATTATTCCAAGCAATTGCGCGAGTGCGAAAATCATCTTCATCAATAAAGAATGCTGGTGTACCAAATTCTTGCGCCAACTTTCTTGCAGGGATGCCAGATAAGTGAAGTTCACCATTTGTGAAAGAAATATTCTTCGACCACATAGCTACATCCGCTCCGGCGCGCTAACACCAAGTAAGAGAAGACCATTCTTCAGTACTTGCAGAGTTGCCGCACATAAATTAAGTCGGGCGCTATGTAGCGCAGTTGCTGGCTCATCCCCCATCGGCAATACGCGGCAATCGGCGTAGAAGCCGTGATAAACCCCGGCTAATTCTTCGAGGTAACGGGCGATGCGGTGTGGTTCGCGGAGTTCTGCAGCGCCTGCCACGATTCGTGGGAATTCGGCGAGCGATCCGAGAAGTTCGTTCTCGCGATCATGGGAAAGTTGTGCCGGATCAAAGTTATCCAAACCGCTTGCGATATTTAGTTCTGCAGCATTGCGCAGAACGGCTGCAATGCGGGCATGTGCGTACTGCACGTAATAAACCGGATTCTCATTAGTATTTTTCTTTAAGACATCGATATCCATAACCATTGGAGTATCAACTGGATATCGAATCAAGGTGTAACGAGCAGCATCAACGCCCACTTTTTCAACAAGTTCTTCTAGAGTGATAATCGTTCCAGCGCGCTTAGAGAGTTTTACCTCTTCGCCACCTTCAATAATCTTTACCAACTGACCAATTAAAACGTGGATGTTGTATTCAGGGTTATCGCCAGCGCAAGCTGCTGTTGCCTTTAAGCGATGGATATAGCCATGGTGATCTGCGCCCAGCATGTAGATACAGATATCGAAACCGCGTTCGCGTTTATTAATGTAATAGGCGGTATCTGAAGAGAAGTAAGTTAGATCGCCATTTGCCTTAACAAGTACACGATCCTTGTCGTCTCCAAAGTCAGTTGTGCGCAGCCAAGTTGCGCCATCTATTTCAAAGACATGGCCTTGCGTGCGCAATTTATCTAGACCGTGTTCGACGCTTCCACCATCGTGCAAGGAACGTTCTGAGAACCAGACATCGAAATGAGTATTAAAGGTATCTAGAACGCGTTGCTGATCTTTAAGTTGCAACTTGTAGGCAGCTTCGCGGAATGCAATTAAACGTGGTTCAGCTTCTAACTTAGTTATCTCTGGGTTTTCAGTGAGAACCGACTTAGCTAAATCTGCGATGTAATCGCCTTGGTAGCCATCTTCGGGAATCGGTTGACCAAGTGCTGCAGCTTGCACAGATTGTCCGAAGAGATCCATCTGGTTTCCACGGTCATTTATATAAAACTCACGAACTACTTCTGCACCAGCAGCGCTTAAAACGCGACCGAGCGCATCGCCAACTGCTGCCCAACGAGTGTGCCCTAAATGCAGTGGGCCAGTTGGATTAGCAGAGATAAATTCCAGGTTGATCTTTACACCCGCAAGTGCGCTGCCTTTTCCATAACTTTCTTTAGCGCTCAAAATTGTGCGCACTAAATCTGCTTGGCTGGCGCGATTTAATTTAATGTTGATAAAGCCAGGACCTGCAATATCAACGGAGGAAACTTCAGGAAGTTTCTCTAAATCTTTCTTAAGTAACTCTGCGACTTCGCGCGGGTTCTTTCCGGCGGGTTTTGCCAGTTGTAGCGCAATAGAAGATGCGTAATCACCATGGTCGCGATTCTTTGGTCGCTCCAAAGGGATGTTGGCAGGAACAGTTCCGATCAAATCTCCACGCTCAATGGCGTGCGAGATCGCTGCCTGAATTTGGGCAGCTAGTAGATCCGAATGTGAACTCACAGGGCAAGGTTACCCTGCGCAGCGATTTACTTTCCGAACCCCATGAGGTGCTCAAGAGCGAGCTGATTAAGGGCTTCGTACTGATAACCACGTGCGCCGGCTGCTTCAACATCGAATGAATCTTTTGCAAGATCTTTCCAACTTTCACCAGCGCCCATAGTGTTTTCAGTGAGTCCTGGAATATTGGAATCTTTCTGCGCAGCGATAACGCGTGGATCGTTGCGATAGGCAGTAGCGCGATCTTTCAGCGCTAAATATGTGCGCATATTCGCTGTTGCTGAATCCCAAACGCCCTTGTCATCTTCGGTGCGACCTGGCTTGTAATCAAAGTGCTTTGGACCGTCGTACTTATAGCGCTCAAGTAGTTCAACAAGGAAGAACGCTGACTTTAGATCGCCGTGGCCAAAGACCAAATCTTGATCAAACTTTGGACCGTGCTGACCATTTAGATCGATGTGGAATAACTTCTTCTGCCAGAGCGCCTGAGCAATTCCGTGAACGAAGTTAAGTCCCGCCATTTGTTCGTGGCCAACTTCTGGGTTAAGTCCAACAAGTTCTGGATGATCAAGTGTGTAGATAAATGCAAGTGCGTGACCGATTGTTGGCAAGAAGATATCGCCACGCGGTTCGTTTGGCTTTGGTTCGATTGCAAATTTAATCTTGTAACCATTATCTAAAACATATTGGCTAAGCACGTTAAATGCTTCGCGCATGCGCTCGTGTGCAACATAGGCATCCTTTGCCGCATCTGATTCAGCGCCTTCGCGTCCGCCCCAACAAACATAAGTATGTGCACCAAGTTCGACAGCAAGTTCGATATTGCGCATCGCTTTACGAAGTGCGTAACGGCGGATATCGCGATCGTTGCTGGTAAATGCGCCATCTTTAAATACTGGATGTGAGAAGAGGTTGGTTGTCGCCATTGGAACTTGCATTCCAGTTTCAGCAAGCGCCTTCTTAAAACGGTCGATGTGTCCACGGCGAGATGCATCATCGCTACCGAATGGAATCAAATCATCGTCATGGAATGTAACGCCATATGCGCCACGTGCTGCGAGTTCATTAACTGTGCGAACCGGATCAAGGGCTCCACGAGTGGCATCACCGAATGGATCGCGCGCTTGCCAGCCGACGGTCCAAAGTCCGAAGGTGAACTTATCTGCTGGGGTTGGAGTCAATGACATGTAACTTCCTCACTTCTTCGCTGCATGAGCGCGCTGTGCGGGCAAAAACCCGAAATTTTGTATAAGGCGAACTTACCTCTAACCTATGATCCAGTACATGAGTTTTTTGTAACATTCTCATGACGCTCCAGCGGGAGTGGTGAAATGGCAGACACGCAAGTCTTAGGAACTTGTGCTTCGGCGTGCGGGTTCAAGTCCCGCCTCCCGCACCAGAATTATGTATAGGGTTTGTTTTCATAATGGCTAAACAGTCTCCAGCAAAGATAAAGAAGCTGCGGGGCGAAGCTATGCGCGCTGCCGCCCAACGCAAGGCCGAAAAAGCGCAGAACCGATCTGCTGGAAGTAACAGTGAAGTTGATTTAGATGCCTACGCTGCAGTTGATGGCGCATGGCGCGAACTTGGGTTAGCCGCCCCTGCCCGCAGAGCGTTAATTGATGAAGGCCTCTATAAAGTAAGTGATTTAAGAAAATACTCTCTAGATGCCATAAAAGATTTGCATGGCATGGGGCCAAATGCGATTCGAATATTGATTACCGCGATGAAGAAGAGCGATATTTCGTTTCGTAAATAAGTATTGCGGGTTAATGGCTAGTTAGTGATTGCCCAAGCAACTAGTACTCCACCAATTACGCCGAGCGCCACCATTACTTCGCGCTTTGCTAGAAAACTATGCGCACCCTTGATGAAGGTTAGCGCCAGCGCTATAAATCCAGGAACGAATACTGCCGCGCTATTTACTAGGACATCTGTTTTACCCGTTTGGTATCGCAAGTTTATCAACCCGATAGCGAAGAGCAGATAGCTCGCCATTCGGTAATTATTTAGCGCGTACTTTGAGATGGGTGAATTTGTCATGTACCTATCCTACAAATATTAAAGGGGCGCCGGTTTCCCGACGCCCCCTTAACGTTAACTATTTACGGAACGATTAGTGATCGTCCTTCATGCCTTCTGCCATTGACTTCATGCGAGCGATCTTCAAGATTGTCAGACCGAATACGCACTTAGCTAGAACGTCAGCGATTGTGTAACCAACCTGTACGTTCACGAACTGGCTAGCTGTTGCCATTCCTTCACCCATACCTAGGATGTAAGCAACTGGGTATACGCCCCATGTCGCCACTAGAAGGAGACGCAAGCGACCAACGGTTGCTGCAACACCTTCTGGCTGGCGATCAAGTGACTTACCAAGCTCTACGAACAAGACATAGAGGATGTAGAGGAATGGAAGTGTTGAAAGAACACCGTAAAGGATCTGTGTGTTCTGATCGTTTGAGATTTCACCTGGGTAACCAAGTGCGATCATTGCAGCTGATGCTGGTACCAAACGAGCGATGAGTGAGCGAGAAACTTCCTTTGCAAGTGCAAGCACTGCAATTACTTCAACAAGAAGTAGTGGAACAGTTAATAGCCAGTCAACATAACGGTATGCCTCATTGAATGCACCCTGGTCTCCAGAAACCTTAACAACCATTCCTTCAGATGACTCTGAGAATGAGTTAAAGATTCTCCAGTAGTGGTAGCCAGCAATGAATGTAACCATTGATGACATTACGAGAGCATTGCGGTACTTAGGCAGTACGCGAGCCTGTGAAACTAATGTGTAAATTGTGCATGCAAGCATTGAAACAAGTCCAAACGAGAATACGTTATAGACCAGGTTCCACTGATTTGCGGTTAGGGTTAACATGTAAATAAGCCTCCATGGGGTGCTTAATACTTCAAGGACCATTCGGCCCGAGAAGCCAGTGCTAAATCGATGAAGTCCTCGAGGAACCACATCCACTCACTCTGGTAGGTAATAGTGTGAACCTGCTGCGAGCGATTTGCATCAATACTCAGCGGTATTTTTCAGTTTTTTTCTAGAAAATTCGGAAAATCGCGCTCAATTTGGACCTCAACTGGGGCAATCACCCGAGCAACTACTCCCCAGCCCCCTCACAGTTAGTCTTGCCAGATGCGCCGCGAGCTACAAGACCTTCACTCCCATCCGGGCTTTACCGCCCTGGCTACCTCGCGCTTTATTTCGAATGTGGGAAATGGCATCTCGCCAGTTGCCCTGGCCTTCGGGGTTTTGGCGCTGCCAGGTGCAACCGGAAAAGACTTGAGCATCGTTATGGCCGCGCGCATGTTTCCGATGGTCGCCTTGATGTTGTTTGGTGGAGTAATCGGAGATCGCTTTAAACGAAATCGCATAGTTGGTGGCGCAGATATTTTGGGCAGCGGATTTGCAGCGTTGAGTGCAATCTCTTTAATTGCTAACCAGTCAAGTGTTTTCTTCTTGGCGCTAATGGGTGCGCTCTTTGGAATCTTAAATGCGCTCTGGTGGCCTGCAATGTCTGGAGTACTGCCAGAAATTCTTCCGAAAGAGAAGTTGCAGCATGGAAATGCCGTGATCGCCATGACGACCAATATTGGTTACGTATTTGGTGCGTTGCTCGGCGGAACATTGGTAACGCTATTCGGTTCGGGGTGGGCGTTATTGGTGGATGCAATCTCCTTCTTTATCGCCGGGTTAATTGTTTGGAATCTGGATCTTCCAAAAATTATCCGCGAAAACAAGAACACCATGTTTCATGATCTGAAGTTGGGCTGGCGCGAATTTACCTCTCACTCATGGGTCGTAACCATTGTCATTTCATTTGCTCTAATTAACCTCGCCTTTGAATCTATGTTGCAGATCCTGGGGCCCCTTAAATTTGCATCTCTTGAGAGCGGACCAAAATTCTGGTCATTTAACTTAGCCGCCCTCACCTTAGGCATGCTCATGGGAAGCCTAATCTCGCTCAAAATACAATTTTCTCGTCCGCTTTTATTTGCGATGCTGATCATTGCGGGGGCATCAATCTGGGACTTCTCGTTGGCGATGAGCGCACCGCTTTGGGTATCACTTGTCTGTGCATTCTTTGCAGGTATTGCGATCGATATCTTTACAGTCGTTTGGTACACCTCACTTCAATCTCATATTCCAGAAGAGTCGTATTCAAGAGTGGTTGCATACGACGCCTTGGGTTCTTTTGGTCTCTCACCCATCGGCATCGCCGTAGCTGGACCACTTGCTCACGCACTTGGGGTGAGCACGATGATTTATATAACGGGTTCAATTGCCTTGGTTGCGGCGTTGGCATCGCTCACCGTTAAATCAGTTCGTGATCTAAAACCAGTTGCTAAGCCGTAGAGTTCATACATGAGCAAAGAAGCCAGCGAGCGCGAGAAGTTAGCAGCGGTAACTCCACCGAAGTTAAGGGGCTGGTTCCACTTAGCGGCGACCCCAGTAGTAATTATCGCTTCACTAGTTTTATTTATATTAAGTAAGAACTCACTGAAATTTGCTGTCGCTCTCTATTCGATCACTGCGATCATGCTCTTTAGCGTTTCGGCTATTTATCATCGCGTTCCTTGGTCACCGGCAAAGAAGAAGATTTGGCGACGTTGGGATCATGCCAACATCAATTTGTTGATCGCCGGTTCTTACACTCCCTTTGCAGTAGCGCTCCTTGAAGGAAACGATCGAACAATCTTGCTCAGCGTTGTTTGGATCGGCGCGCTTCTAGGCGTTGCAATGCGTATCTTCTGGGTTGGTGCGCCACGTTGGTTATATGTTGCCAACTATCTTCTTCTGGGTTGGGTTGCAGTTATCTATACGCCGCAGCTATACAAAGAAGGTGGTCTCTGGGTACTACTTCCGATCATGATCGGTGGATTGCTTTATTCAATTGGAGCGATCTTCTACGCCCTTAAGCGCCCAGGCCGAGCCGCAAAATACTTTGGTTTCCATGAGCTTTTCCATATATTCGTGCTCGCCGCCTGGGTCTCGCAGTACCTCGCCGTCTCCTTCGCGATATACCGCGACTAAATCACCCCACTTTTAAACTTTCCGCCCTTTGCCCTAATCTAGGCACATGGCTGAGAAAAACTCGTTCCTTAATTGGGTTGGATTTAAAGAGAGCGAAAGTGCTGCTCCAAGTTCGGTAGAACGTATCCGCGAACTCGAATCGCAACTCAACGACCTTCGTTCACGTCGCGATATCACTTCCTTAAGCAAGGAAGAGTTTGAAATTCTCGCAACTGAGACTGCGATGTCGATGATCAAATCAGCGCAAGCTCGCGAATCAAAGGCCTATGCATCCTCAGAGCGCGTTGTTCTTGAAGCAACTCGCCAGGCAAAAGATGCCATCGAAGGCGCCGAAACTAAAGCGCGCACAATTTTATCTGGCGCTGAAGCTCGCGGACGCAAGTACATAACTGCAGCAGAAGCAGAAGCGGCAGAACGACTTTCTTCCGTAGAACGCGAAGCGCAGGCAATCTTTGATGAAAAACGCCGTGAAGCAGCAGCGCTTGCTCAAGCAGCGCGTCGCGAAGGTGAGCGCATCATCGTTGCAGCAACTGGCGAAGTCGCCGAATATCGCCAATGGTTAAGTGGCGTTATCGCTGAAGCAGAGCGCCTCTACAAAATTCAGACCCAATCTTTAGATTCAGCCGAACAAGCGATCGCGCAGAGCCGTACTCGCTTAGATTCAGCATTTGAAAGACTTGCCAATCTTCACAAGAGCGTAAATGAAAACTTAAATGCAGATAATTCGGTAATTGATACTGGTCCAAAGAAGGTCATCAGTCAGCGAACTAAACCGGCGCTTGCTGCACCGGCTAAGAAATCTGCACCTAAAACGAGCGCTGCTAAGAAAAAACCTGCCAAGCGTCGGTAATTAATATGGCTACCAAACGCGGTATCCAGTACATCCCTGCAATTGATGGGCTGCGCGCTGTCGCAGTAATTGCGGTAATGCTCTATCACCTCGGTATCGAATGGATACCAGGCGGATTTCTTGG
>JBIIRS010000001.1:0-27593 GCA_044341425.1 Candidatus Planktophila sp.
CGCCCAAGAACCTGCGATCTTTTAGAGCCTCAAAAGTGAGAGGTTCGCTCTTCTCGACAGTTGGTGCGATGTATGGCAGCTTCAAAAATACGAGAGCAGAGAGAATAAAGGTGAGCGCATTCGCAAGGAGCATTCCTTGATAGATAACCTGTGTATTTATCGCGAGTGCAACTCCCGCGACTACCGAGCCAAGAGCGATGCCTAAGTTAGTAACGGTACGTTGATAGGCGCGGATTGCTACTCGTTCATCACCGGTTCCAAGTTTTGAGATCGTGGCCATGCGCATTGTTTGCCCAATAGTTCCGGTGATTCCACAGGCAATATTGATCAGTAAAAATGGCGTGTATGAATGAACAAAGACCAAACAGGATAAGAACAAGCCTTCAAAGATAAATGCGATCGCTCCAATATTTCGTGGCCCGTAACGATCAGATAAATGTCCTGCAGGGACGCTGAACAATAAAGAGATGCCACCAGCAATTGACAACGCGAGTGCCACCTTTGTAACAGATAGCCCTACTACCATGGTGAAGTAAATAACTTCCACCGTCATAAACAATCCATTTCCGAATGTGTTTATTAGAGTCGACCAAGCCAAAGTGCGCAGCTCCGGTCGCTGCGGAATCGCCGTATTCTTAAACTCTTCTAACCTAATACCCATAGTTTCTAGACCTCTTGTGACTTGATTTCGCCTCGCGCCAATAGCAAATGACCCAAAGATCCGATTGCTAGAGCAAGTAAAACGCCAACATTTGCGTTGGCCCAGCTGCCGGCTTTGCCTCCGATTAGGAAGAGTAGGTAACCCTGCCATGACAACCAACTAGCAAAAGAGTTTGTTACAAATCCCCACCCAATGAAGGCACCGAAAGCCATAAGAGATAGGGATCGCTTATTCCACACGCCATATTTTCCGCTTACCTTGAAGAGATCTTCTTCAGAATAAGCGTGTTTTCTAAGAAGTACATCAGTTACAAATATCGCTGACCAAGTTGCGATTGGAACACCCAGTGTTATCAAGAATCCTTGGAATGGGTAGAAGAAATTATCAGCAATCCAGACTAGATAGATACTTCCGACCAACATAATTGCTCCATCAATAAGCGCAGCAATATGGCGCTTGACGGGAATTCCAATTGCGAGAAGTGTTAAGCCAGACGAGTACAGATCAAGAATTGCCCCACCGACAAGTCCGAGAATTGCAATAAGTGCGAAGAAGGCTAGATACCAAGTTGGAAGCAGGGCGGTAAGCGCGCCAATTGGATCCATGGCAATTGCTTCGCTCAATTTTGGATCACTGCCAGAGAGAGCGGCGCCGTAAGTAACCAAAATAATTGGAACTATTGAAGCGCCTAGAACCGTCCAACCAACGACAGATATACTAGATGTTGTCCTTGGCAAATACCTTGAGTAATCCGCGGCTGTATTAACCCAGCCAAGTCCAATGCCGGTGATACCAAATATTAGAGCGCCAATGAAGGCTTGGGCATTTCCCGAAGGAAGTGCTGAAACTTTATCCCAAGAGACTTCATCTAAGGTAAGTGCGATATAGATAAGCGTCGCTGCGCTGGTAATCAAAGTTAAGTACTTTTGCAGACGCATAATTACCTTGTGACCGAGCACTCCCCCATACATCGTGAGGGATACAGCAACTACGAATCCGATAACCATCGCCAAGTTACGATCAATATCCCCGATTCGCATAAATATTGTGCCGGTTGCCAGAGTCGCGAGTGAAACTAAAACTGTTTCCCAGCCAACAAAGACTAGATAGGACATCAAACCAGGAACGATATTTCCCTTTACGCCAAAGACCGCGCGCGATAGAACCATCGTTGGAGCATTTGATTTCTTGCCAGCTAGAGAACTAAACCCAACGAGCAGAAAAGAGAGCGTTGTACCGAGAATCGCGGCAAAGGTGGCCTGCCAGAACGAGATACCAAAACCGAGAAAGAATGAACCGTAAGAGAGGGCCAGCAATGAAACATTCGCCCCGGCCCACGGCCAGAATAGCGAAGATGCCTTTCCGGAGCGTTCGCCCTCGGCAATGACATTGGTTCCGTTAAATTCTAATTGCATCTTATTCCTTCGCGATTTTTTGCTAAGTCTAGAGGTTATTGGGATAGTTTTTGATAAGAAGTGAATTCGCCAATTAAAGCAAAACCAACTTTCTCATATGCCCGTTTTGCTGCTGCATTCTCAGCAAATACCCCGAGACCAACGCGAGTTATTCCACTTCTACTTGCATTACCTAGCATTTGTGAGACAAGTTTTTGGGCCAGACCTTTGGAACGATAATCCGAATGGGTGGCAATTGATGCAAACATGACTTGCCCCGTGCGCCATTGAACAAGAGCGCCAGTTGCAACTAAAAGACCTTGATCACGGATTTCACCCCAGAAGAGAACTTCCTCATTACCTGGCCATACAGAGGATTTACGGGCATGGGTCTTTAGAAAATTATCTATCTCTGAATAGTCAGAAGATTCAATTGCTGGTTCAAAAGTTTGAAAACTTTCGGTATCGATTGAGTACAAATCCCAACTAACTTGCGTTTTATACCTCTGTGAATCCATTTGCAGTCCTCGCGAAGTGGCAATCTCATCTCCATCTAAAACAACTGGATCTGAGCCAAGCGCCATGGAAAATCTCGAGCCATCTTCATCATTTACCGAGAAGCTAAAACCTTCGGGCTTTACAACTGCTTCTATAAACTTATGGGCAGGCGCATAGGTAGAGAAAATCTCTAAATACTTTGGGTTATCGCTGAGAAGTGCCAGTACCTGTTGGTGTTCTTTAATCGAGGAAGAAGTCAAGAAGAAAGTCCGTTGTTCCGGGTACTACTGAATACTTCTCAAGATCGGTAACGCCAACAGATGCTAGAACTTCATCATCTACGAAGAAGTTTCCAGTGCAATCCTTAGATTCGCGTTTGAGAATTACATAGGCTGCATCAGCCAAAATCTCTGGAGTTCTGCATGCAGCGGTATCAACGCCAGGAATCATCTGCAAGGCAGCGGTGTCGATTGCGGTTCGTGGCCAGAGAGCATTTACAGCGATGCCAGTTTTGCGGAACTCTTCCGACATGCCAAGCACGCACATCGACATTCCGTACTTTGCCATCGTGTAGGCGACGTGGTGCTGAAACCATTTCGCCTTCATAGAAAGTGGTGGAGAGAGCGTGAGAATGTGAGGATTTCGCCCGGCATTTGCAGATTCGCGAAGATGCGGAATGGCAGCCTGCGAAGTTAAGAAGGTTCCGCGCACATTTACATCAAACATCAGATCAAAACGCTTGGCTGGTGTTGCTTCCGTTGGCGTTAGATTGATGGCGCTGGCGTTATTGACCAAAATATCGATGCCACCGAATTCTTGCGCCGCTTGATTTACTGCAGCAGCGATCTGATCTTCATCTCTGAGATCACATTGGATAGGCAGCGCTATTCCGCCAGCATCGCGAATCTCTTGCGCAGCTGAGTGAATAGTGCCGGGCAACTTTGGATTGGGTTCAGAAGTCTTGGCGGCGATGGCAACTGATGCGCCATCACGCGCTGCACGTAGGGCGATCGCTAGGCCGATGCCACGTGATCCTCCAGTAATAAATATCCGCTTACCTGAAAGATCTCCAGAGATTGTCATCATTTACCTTTCTTGGCCATAAAGTTCATAAACGCTTCCATCGCTTCTTCGGATTGAAGTGCGAGTGAGAAGAGTTCAAATTCTGCTTTCATAACCGCGGCAACCGCATCGTGCTTGCTCGCCTTCAACAACGCCTTAGTGTTGATCATCGCTTGTGGTGGCTGCTCTGAAATATGGGTTGCTATTTCCATCGCCTCACGCAAAGGATCTGATGCAATCGATGCAACTAGCCCCATCTCTTTCGCGCTATCGGCGTCAAAACTTTCGCCAGTCATAAAGATCTTGGCTGCGCGTTGATATCCGACTAATAGCGGGAATAGGTAACTTGAACCGGCCTCTGGCACTAGACCAAGAGATGCAAATGGCATTGAAAATTTAGCGCTCGGTCCGGCAACTACAACATCACAATGCAGCAACATCGTTGTTCCAACTCCAACGGCATTTCCCTTTACTGCGGCAATTAGCGGTTTTGGAAACTCGAGTAGCGATCCTAGGAAACGAGCGACGTCGCTATCTTCATTGGTTGGTGGATTAGCAAGAAAATCAGCAATGTCGTTGCCAGCGGTGAAATGATCGCCTTCGCAAGTGAGAACTACGGCTCTGACAGCAAAATCCCCTGCAGCTTCATTTAACCCATTTGCTAGCCCCGCATACATCTCGCGTGTGAGCGCATTCATCTTTTCAGGGCGGTTGAAGGAGAGGATCTGGATCGATCCCTCACGGCGGCTAGTGATCTGCGACATCTGCGCATACTACTGGTTGGTAACCCCGGAGGAAAGGAGGACACTGAACTAGACGGAGAGGTCAAAATGACTAGAGGTATAACTATTACCGCACGCGAACTCAATCCTTTTGAACAGTTGGTTCTTGGTTTGCTCTGCGAGGGAAAAACGAATTCTGCGATCGCGCGAGAGACTTCACATACCGAAAAAGTTATCGAAAATACAATTAGTCGCGCCGCTAAAGCTTTCAATATAAAGTCAGATGCAGATACAAATATTCGAGTACTTCTAGCGCTCGCCTTTCGCACACATTTCGGAGATGCCGCCTTTGATCGCCTAGGGGTTCCCTGTTCTCACATGGAAGTTGGCCCCGACGGACAGATGATTTGCAACAAAGATATTCATTAACTAGATCACTTTTCTACTGGGGCTAGCACTCACTGAATTCAGTGAAGGGCTAGCCCTGACTTTTTCACCATACAGCTCCAAAATTGAGAGTACTAATTACCTTGTACTCAAAATGAGTGCGCGAAGCTTAAGTAAGGATGTGACGATTTAACCCTCAACTCTCCGTGAGGGCTCCCCTCGTTAGTTCACCCCAGGGTGGTGCTAACGAGGGGTTTTTTACGACTCGCCCTGATTTAACTTGCTAGTAAGGCCACTTTAAGTCGTACCCTTTCCGCATCCCCTGTTAACTCCCAATAAGTACTTCCCCAGCAATGAAGGCCCACGCTCGGTGGGCCTTTCCCAAGCGCCATTACCGAGATCGGTAATCGGAAAGGAAGACTATGTCGTTACTCTCATGGAAACTTCACGGAAATGGAAAGAGCATTTCTGCAGGTGGAGTTGTATCTACAGATGAAAGACTTACCTGGCCTCGCACAATCGGAGTAGGTCTACAACATATCGCCGCAATGTTTGGTGCAACATTTCTTGTACCTATCATTACTGGCTTCTCTCCTACGACAACTCTCTTCTTCTCAGGAATCGGAACAATCCTTTTCTTGATCATTACCAAAAATAGAGTTCCAAGTTATCTAGGTTCATCCTTTGCTTTCTTAGGGCCTATCGCTGCAGCAATGGCAGCAGCTGGCACGGATGGCGGAATGGCAGCAGCCCTTGGTGGAATCGTCTTCACCGGCGTGGTTCTAGCCTTGGTTGGTCTTGCAGTTCGCGCAGCAGGCATCGGTTGGATTAACTGGCTGCTTCCACCTGTAGTAACTGGCACGATCGTAATGTTGATTGGTTTCAACTTGGCAGGTGCTGCAAAAGGTAACTTCACCAAAGAACCTTTGATCGCGATTATTACCTTGGCGAGCATTGGCGTAATCGGCGCATTCTCAAAGGGCTTCATGAGCCGTATCAGCATCTTCTTGGGTCTGGTAATTGGATATCTTGTCGCGCTAGCCATGGGCGATGTTGATACAAAGGGAATCTCAGCAGCGGCTTGGTTTGATACACCAACATTTACCACGCCAACATTTAGCACAAATATCATGATCTTGTTCTTACCTGTTGTTCTCGTCTTGATCGCTGAGAACGTCGGACACGTTAAGGCCGTTGCTGCAATGACTGGTAAAGACTTAGATGATCAAATGGGTAACGCCCTTATGGCCGATGGTTTGGCAACAACTGTTGCCGGCTTCGGTGGTGGATCCGGAACAACAACTTATGCAGAAAATATTGGTGTAATGGCGGCAACTCGCGTTTACTCAACTGCTGCATATTGGATCGCAGGCGTTGGCGCCATCTTGCTCTCGCTTTCACCAAAGTTCGGCGCAGTCCTTAGCGCGACTCCAGCAGGTGCACTGGGCGGCGTATCAACCGCTCTATTTGGAATGATCGGCATCTTGGGTGCAAGAATTTGGATCGAGAGCAAAGTTGATTTCTCTGACTCAACCAACCTACTCATTGCAGCAGCTGCTTTGATTATGGGTATTGCTGACTATTCATGGACCCAAGGCGATTACACCTTCACAGGTATCGTCAACGGAACCCTGGTCGCTGTCGTTGGATATCGCGTACTTCATTCAATATCGAAGGCACGTGGTAAATAAATATAAGTAGCAAGTAAAGAGGGAGGGCTGCTTCGGCAGTTCTCCCTCTTTTTCTATATTACGACTAGTTATATAAGTTAAGATTTCCGAATGGTTATCCCATCGCGGTTGATTGAGTACATCATCGCTGCGATGATAATTATTCTTGCGCCAGGTCCGAGCGTTTTATTTGTAATCGCGCGCGCGATTGCTTGGGGCAGAAAAGTGGCCGTCTTTACAGTTGCTGGAAATGTCACAGGCGCCTTCTTCCTTTCATCCCTCGTCGCCTTTGGACTTGGACCAATACTTTCCAGATCAGATCTTGCCTATTCTGCGGTGCAATGGGGTGGCGGCGGATATCTCGTCTACCTAGGAATAACCGCAATTAAGGCGCGCAAGATTGCCGCAGCCGATATGAAGAGCCAGGGAAGCGTTGTGCCAACTTTCTGGCGCTCTGCGCGCGATGGTTTCTGGGTCGGCGCGTTAAATCCCAAAGGTTTAGTTTTCTATGCAGCAGTGCTGCCGCAGTTTGTAGATATCGAACGCGGAAATGTAACCGGGCAATTGCTTTTTCTCGGTGCGCTCTTCTCGATTTTAGCTTTTATCTCAGATGGAACATGGGGGCTCTTGGCAGGAACTGCGCGGGCTTGGCTAGCAAGTGATGAGAAACGGTTAGAGCTTTTAAGAATAATTGGAGGCTGTGTGATGATTATCTTGGGTCTATTGGTGATCGCGTCAGCCCTTCGTGATTTAATCAATACATGAGTTCATCAACTGCTCCAAAGATAGTTAAACCTGAAAAACCAGCGCGCGACACTATTGCGCCATCGGATTTAACCTTCGGGCTCTCAACCTGCAAGCGCTGTCTCTGGATTAAATATTGGTTTAAGGTCACGATGCCCGGGCAATTCCCACTAGTAAAACCGCTCTCATCCGCGCAGGAAGAACACTTTCGTCGCGCATCCATGCCTGACCTTGATCCATCACTTGCTCCAGGCGTTGTTAAGCAATGGGGGCAATGGGTTAAGAGCGCTCCGATTGAGATAAATGGTGAGGCAACTCGTTGGCGGATTCTCGGTATCTACGACCTGCTCGCCCATTATGACGATGGCAGTGTAGGAATTATCGATTGCAAGGTCTCTGACTCTGATCGCGATAATGCACAGTTCTACGCGCCACAACTTGAGGCCTACGCTTACGCCCTAGAAAATCCCGAGAAAGGTAAGCCATTTCCTGTCTCATCAATGGGTCTGCTGGTCTGGAAGTTAGCTGGCGTAACGCCAACGACAGATGGCGCCCATGGCTTTGGCGTAACTCAACACTATCTTCATGTGACGCGTGATCAAGCGCAATTCAAATCTCTGATCGCTAACCTAATTGAGGTTATTGAAGGAGAACTCCCTGACGCAGGAGTTGATTGCGATACCTGTAACTATTTAACAAAGCGGCTCTCGCTCGAAAGTTAATTAACCTTCGTCGTCTTCCGTACTTTTCTTCGCCTTGGTGGCGTAGGTATCTACATATTCCTGTCCAGATAGCGCCTGAATCGTTTGCATGATTTTATCTGTGACATCACGTAGGTGCTGTAAATCTGTCGAATCACCTTCAAAGTACATCGGCTCACCAAAGATCATCTCAACTCGCATCACCTTTGGAACGACAGTTCCGGTTGGTTGGATCTTTTCAGTGTTAAACATCGCAACTGGAATAACAGGTGATCCTGACTCGATCGCAAGTCGAGCAATACCTGAGCGCCCTTTATAGAGGCGACCATCTGGTGAGCGCGTACCTTCAGGGTAGATACCAAGACACTTTCCTTCAGCTAAAACTTTTAAGCCGGTAATCAACGCCGCTTCGCTGCGCCGCCCACCTGAGCGATCAACTGGAACTTGTCCGAGGGCGATAAAAGTTAACTTCTTCAATAACCCTTTTGGGCCAGGTGATGTGAAGTACTCGCTCTTTGCTAAGAAGGTGACCTTCCGTGGAACAACTAGCGGCATGAATATGGAATCGCTAAAAGATAAATGGTTGGAGGCGATGATCACTGGGCCAGAACCTGGAACATGGCGAAGACCCTTTACCTTTGGGCGAAAGAGCACCATCAAAAACGGCGTTAAGAAAGCGCGCAGAATGCCGTAAGGCAGGTTGTTCATGGCGTTAATTTAGCGCTTAACCAACCCATAACCAACCTAATGTGCGAATATGAACCATGGAGCGTAAGCGATGAGCGGCAGATACCCTGGAAATAGTGAGCCAGATGACGCTAATGAACGCGAGTTAATTGATCTGGAATTTCAATCAATGGTTGAAGGTCTGTCACTTGATGAATCTTCTCCAACAACGTATTTAGATGAACTTGATAGATTTGAAGATCAGAATCGTTTTCAACCACCAGCGCCACCAAGAGTTGGGTTGGGCGAAACTTTAAAACGAGCGCTAAATTCAATTAAGAATTGGAAGAACGGCCCAACTTTTCGTGACGATGATGGTGCAGCGCTCTAAATTCTAGAGAGATCGGCAACGCCAACTAATCCGGCGTTATTGCCAAGTTCTGCTGGAACAATTTCTGGGTATGGATGTTTTCCAGAGAATGGAATAAGACTCAGCGCTGCTTTACGAGTCGGCGCCAAGAAGATCTCGCCCGCATCAATGACTCCCCCGCCAAGCACGATGCAAGATGGATCGATCACGGCACAGAGCGATGCGATGCCCGCTCCTAAGTAACTCGCCATCGTATTAAATGCCGCTAGGGCAACAGGATCTTCGTCACGCGCTGCTTCAGTAATGTGATGGCCTTTAAGACCTTCTAGAGTTCCATCGCCACGCGCCAATAAATTTCGTGCTAAATCAGGGCTAGCGCTAATCGCCTCACGTGCATGTCGCATCAAGGCAGATCCTGAAGCGTATTGTTCAAGGCAACCACGAATTCCACATCCGCAGAGATGGCCATCGGGAACGATGCGAATATGTCCGAGCTCAGCACCAATTCCAAATGCACCTCTAAATACAGAGCCAGCGAGAATCAAACCTCCACCAACCCCAGTTCCTAAGGTAAGCATCATTAAATCTTTTCGACCGCGGCCTGCTCCAAATTTAAACTCTCCCCATGCTGCAGAGTTTGCATCATTTTCAAGAACGATTCGCTTGCCAATTATCTTGGTTAGCTCTTGATCTAAATTAACCCCATTCCACCCAGCGATATTTGGCGTTGCCAGGATTGTTTGGCGGTCAGATGAGATAAATCCCGCAGCTGAAACTCCGATTGATTCAACGGGGAACTGCTTCGATAGTTCGATTGCGACATCAGCGATAGTTTCAGTTAGCGCCCTGCCGCCTTCGCGTGGAGTATCACGGCGTGCGGTTGCGAGTATTTCTCCTGCTTGCGAGACCACTCCACCAAGGACTTTTGTTCCACCGACATCTATGCCGATGGTATTTGAATTATCTTTGCTCATTAAGGCTCTTAACGGCGCTAGATCTCCGTGAGGAAATCAGCCTTCGATATGTTCTTTAAGTTGCTTTAGCGCCGAGTCAATTGTCGATTTCTCTTGTTTAGTGATCATCATCGCCGGAATTGGCATTGATAGACCTACAGAAAGTTGGTAAGTAACAGAAGTCGTATCAGAGTCAAGGCTCTTCAGTAAATATGCGCCATCCATCTTCGTCAAAATATTTGCATCTTCTAGTGAGAAGGTGACTCTGTCTGGCGCCTCTGACCATTCAAAGTTAAGAGTTACGAGATCTTTTACTGCGCCAGCATCTACCGACAGGGTTGCCTTGGTGGTTCGACCCTGACCATCGCTTTCCAGGACATCTACCTTTTTAAAGGCGCCCGACCACTGTGGGTAATCGGCAATTGCAAAGAGGGTGGCTGCAACCTGATCAAGGGGGGCATCGATGGAGATCGTTGAACTGCTCATATCGCTCATGGCTGTAGGTTACCTGAGAAGGCTGAGAAAAAAGTACTTCGTTGCCTCTCCCCTTTTTTCAAAGTGGGCGCTAGCGTTAGCGCCATGAATGAAATCTCAATCCCAGCGCTAGTACCTGCTGCATCAACCGGAAACCTCACTAATTTAATCGCTGAACGCGCTTGGTTTGAACCCAATCGCACGATGCTCTCACGCCCATTAGGCGATGGATGGCAGAAGGTATCTGCAAAAGAGTTGGAAGAAGAAGTCCGCGCGACCGCTAAAGGTTTGGTCGCTGCTGGAATTCAAATCGGTGATCGTGTCGCAATCATGGCGCGTACCCGATACGAATGGACGATTCTTGATTTCGCGATCTGGTTCGCTGGTGGATGCGTTGTTCCAATTTATGAAACTTCTTCAGCAGAACAAGTTGATTGGATTCTGAGCGACTCAGGCGCGGTTGGACTCATTGTTGAAACGCCAACACATCGCGAACTCGTTAATACAGTTCTTCCATCACACACTAAACATATTTGGACAATGACCGAAGATGTTCTCTCAGTTCTAGCCGCAGCAGGCGCACATATCGGAGATGATGAAATTGATCGTCGTCGCAACGCCCTCTTGCCAGATACGCTCGCAACTCTGATCTACACATCTGGAACAACTGGAAAGCCAAAGGGTGTTCAACTAACTCATGGCAACTTCTTATCAGAGTGCGGAAATGTTGTTGAAGGCGCTAGCAATCTCTTCTTGAAGCCAGGCGGATCAACCCTTCTCTTCTTGCCTGTCGCCCACGTATTCGGTCGCATGGTTCAGATCGGTGCAATTCGCGCTGGACTTCACTTAGCGCATTGCAGCGATCCAGTTGGCAGATTGCAACCAGATCTTGCTTCCTTTAAGCCAACCTTCGTTCTCGCTGTTCCACGTATCTTTGAAAAGGTATACAACGGCGCAGAAGCTAAGGCTGATGCTGCAGGAAAAGGAAAGATCTTCCGAAAAGCAGCAGAAGTTGCAATTGCTTATAGCGAAGCGATGGATAAGCGCGGTTTCAACCCGCTACTGACCCTCAAGCATGCGCTCTTCGACAAGTTGGTATTTTCAAAGATCCGCACCGCCCTAGGTGGAAATGTTGAAGCAGCGATCTCAGGTGGTGCACCTCTTGGAAGTCGCCTCGGACATTTCTATCGTGGCGCCGGTGTAACAATCTATGAAGGTTACGGACTTACTGAAACAACAGCTGGCGCAACGTTAAATATGACTGGCGCGTTAAAGGTCGGAACTGTTGGAAAACCTATTCCAGGAACATCTGTGAAGATCGCCGATGATGGAGAAGTTCTAATCAGAGGTCCAATCGTGATGCGCGGATATTGGCAGAACGATGAAGCTAATGCGGAAGTCTTTACCGAAGATCGCTGGTTTAAATCCGGCGACCTTGGAAAGATCGATGAAGATGGCTTCCTATCGATTGTTGGTCGTAAGAAAGAACTCATTGTTACTGCAGGTGGAAAGAACGTTGCTCCAGCAGTCCTTGAAGATCGTCTGCGCGCCCATGCTCTCGTAAGTCAATGCGTTGTCGTTGGCGATAACCAACCATTTATCGCAGCGCTAGTGACAATTGATCAAGATGCCCTCAAAGGTTGGATCGCTGCCAATAAGAAGGATGGCGCAACCATCGCAACTCTGACCCAAGATCCTGATCTAGTTGCAGTGATTCAGACCGCCGTGGATGAAGCAAATAAAGCGGTAAGTAAAGCTGAATCAATCCGCAAATTCACTATCCTTCCAACAGATTTCACAATCGCGGGTGGACAATTGACTGCAAAGCTTTCTATTAAGCGACATGTAGTTGCTCAAGAGTTTGCTAAGGAGATTTCTGAGCTCTTCGCTAAGTGAGCAGCCCCGCAAGGATTGAACTAGCTCGCGATCTCCACGATGGCATAGCTCAAGATCTAGTAGCCCTCGGCTACGAGTTAGATCTGCTCCTGGGTGCAACTGAATCAACGGTGCAATCGCGCCGGGAAATTCGCGCGCTGCGCTTTAAAATCGATGATCTCATCGCAAAGGTAAGGCGTGAGATGTATGCGCTGCGAGATCCTGAAGTAACGACCTTCCAGGAAGCGCTGAGCGAACTCGTCGAAGAGATTTGTGGAGATCTCCACGTAACCCAGACCATCAGCCAGATCTCAATTCCAAATTCCTATCAATCTGAGTTAAAGGCTATTGCGACCGAACTGCTTCGCAACGCAAAAGTTCACTCTAGGGCTAGCCATATTGAAGTACTTTTGAAAGGCGTTGAAAATCGCACCTACTTAGAGGTAAGCGATAACGGAGTTGGAGGTGCGCAGGTGAATACCTCACGTTTAGGACGTTTAGGTTTAGTTGGAGTTAAAGAGCGCGTTGAGCAACTACACGGACAGTTTGAGATTATCTCCACTGAGAACGGAACCCGCATAAAAGTCGTTCTGTGAAAGGCGCGGTAGGACTCCCAAGAATTCTGGTGGTGGACGATCACGCTGCAATTCGCGCCGGATTATCACGCGCCATTGAAGAGTCAGAGATGATCTGTTGCGCAATGGCGGCGAGTAAATCAGAGGCTCTGGCGCAATTAGCGCATACAAATCCTGATGCCATGGTTGTTGATTTAAATCTACCCGATGGCAGTGGATTGGATCTAGTTCGCTGGGCACGCAAGAGTTCAAGCGATATTGCAATCGTGATGCTCACGATGAGTGAAAGCGAGAGCGATTTAATTGCCGCAATGAGCGCTGGTGCCAGCGGGTATGTTAAGAAGAGCGCCCCCTTAACGGAGTTGATATCTGTGTTAAAACGAGCTCTGCTTGCACCAAACTCCTTTACCGCAGCTGACATAGTTACCGCTCTCAAAACCGTATCTGCTACGAAGTTGTTGACGCAACGAGAAGTTGAAGTACTGCGGGCTCTTGCACGTGTTGGAGATATCCGCCAACTAGCGTCACAACTACATATCTCTGAATCAACCTTTAAAACTCATGCCAGCGCCATATATCGAAAACTTGAGGTCTCTAATCGACTAGCTGCGATAAAAATTGGAATTGAATCAGGGATTATTTAAACAAGGCGTTAAATTGCTTTGACCAAATCTCCCAGCGCCATTTCTCAATAATCCAACTGCGCCCAGCCGTGCCCATCGCTTTTGCCTTCGCTGGATCGTCAAACAGTTTAATAATTGCGCTCGAAATTTCTACCGTTGAAGTACCGTCAACGCTAAAACCGGTTACGCCCTCATCAACAGCATCAGGTGCTCCCCCAGAACGCCCCGCGACTACCGGCAAGGCGCATGAACTAGCCTCTAGATAAACAATTCCTAAGCCCTCAACTTCAAGGCCAGCTAACCGCGATCTGGAAGGCATTGCAAAGATATCTCCAGCGCAGATATAGCGGGGCAGATCTTTATATTGGATGCGCCCGATAAATGTAACTGCCTGCGAAAGCTTAAGTTTTTCAACTATCTTTGTAAGATCTTTTCGATATGGGCCTTCTCCAACCATCAAGATATGTGCGGTTGGATGTTTTTCTAAAATAGCCGGCAACGATTGAATCAAAAAATCTTGCCCTTTACGGTGGACGAGTCTGCCCACGCTGACTATTACTTTCTTATCAATTAATCCTAGATCTCTTCGCAATTGAATCGATCCTGAATCTGGCGCAAAATGATCGGTATCAATGCCTGGTGCGATCTTTACAAGCCTTGACTTAGCCTTAGTAGAAAGCGCTTTCGCAATTTCACTCTTTGTAAATTCCCCAAGATAAGTCAGATAATCCACGTTATTACCGATAAATGAAATCGCGGAAGAAAATGGCCATAACTTCGCCCACCAGACTTCATGTCCATGGGTTAGTGCAACGATATTTACAACGCCTTTCCTACGCAGACTACGCGCCATGATTGCCAGGGGCGCTGCGGCACCGAAAAATACCTGTTTGATTGAATCGCGCGTGATAACTTTCTTAACGCTTCGAATTACACGCGGAGTCGGAAGTAATATCTTGGAAGGATCGCGTATTACCTCAACACCAAAATCTCGCAACCAACCTTGATCATATGAAGTTGTATCGCCTTGCGCGGAGGTATAGACAATAATTGATCCTTTAGGGGCGCGTTCGATTAGCCCCATAACGAAGGTTTCGATACCACCTGCGCGGGGACCAAAGTCATTGGTTATGCAGAGTATTTTTCCTAATGCGAATTCAGACATTTACTTCGGCAGCTAGAGTCTTCGGGCGCCGATGTAAGGTTTATTTCCTAAGTTAGATGCGCTAGCAACCTTTACTCGTGAACCAGATCGCGGAGCGTGCACCATCTTTCCGCCACCTAAGTAGATACCAACGTGCGAAATTGGCCGCCCGAAGAATACGAGATCACCGGCGGCTAAATTAGAGCGACTAACAGATTTTCCATAGTTAAATTGAGCGCGCGATGAGTGAGGAAGTGAGACGCCGGCAGTTTGAAAAGCGCGCATCGTCAGCCCTGAGCAATCCCAGTAAGTCATACCTGCTGCGCCAAAGACATATTTATCGCCTATCTGCTTTAAGGCAAATTGCAGAGCCTTTCCAGCGCGACCTGATACCGCACCGGCTTTCTTAGCGGCGGCAAGTGAGGATGCTTGGTCGGCATCTTCTTCTTCTTGTGCAAGTCTGGCTAAACGTTCACGATCCTCTTTCTTTAACTTTGATAAGAGCGATTCGGCTTCAGCTAACTTCGCCACCGCTCGAGCACTTTGCGCCGCCAATTTCTTCTGAGTAGCTTTAACTAAGGCAAGTTTGTCATTGACCGTTAATGAGGTAGCCGTTAGTCGTTGCTTGGCTGCTTGAAACTTTCGTAGCTCAACTGATTTCTTTCGGGTAATCGCTTCTAACGATCCTGCAGCAGAGAGATAGAGCGCTGGATCTGAAGAGAAGAGGAGCTCAAGGCTCTGGCTTAACCCTCCCGTTTTAAATTGTTCAACTGCGATCGCGTTGAGAGATTTTGAGAGCGCGTTAACGCTCTGACTTTGCACAGCCGCCTTCGCCTGGATACCTTGGAGTTGGCCATTTAGCGCCGCTAACTTAACCTTCGCTTCTTGGGCGCCTTCGGCGGCAGTTGTCGCCTCTTCCTCGAGTAGGCGAACGCGCGCCTGAACCTGCGCCAAAGTTTGGGCGGCATCAGCGCTAGGCACGGTAAGTAGCGGGGCGATCAGCGAGATCATCGCGCCGACTAGAGCCGCCACAGGGCGCTTTGAGATGAGCCGAGTTGAGATAGACATAGGGTTAAAGGCTAACGGTGGCCGCTCTTGCAACTCAAACCGAAATAAGCGTGGCTACCTGTGAATTTATCCCTATCTACGCTCGCCCAGCGGAGTTATAGCGCAATGGTCGGACCAAACCACGTGATGAGAGCAGATCGATAGCCTCTGCCGTTCTGTCAGGGATTTCGCAGATATCAGGACGGTTATCGCTCTTAGGAGTTGAGAGAAGGAAGGTGAGAACGCAATCGTTGCAACCGATATCGCGAACTGCACATGTTTCACAGGTAATTATCATGAAGGAAACGGTACTTGCCTGCACTGACATCTACTTTGGCGCGAGATAGCCTTTTCGCTATGGCCGTCTTCGCAACTCTGGTGACCGGAAGCGATGGCTCAACGACAAAGGGCGGTTCATCGCGAGCGATCACCAGCGGGGCCGACCGTAGCGAATTCCTCGCTCGTCGCCGCACCGCAGATTTCATCTTGATCGGTGGCAAAACTGCCCGAAGCGAGCCCTATCGCCGCACCCCTGTTCCAGTAGTAATCGCCTCGCGTTCGATGGTTAACGCACTCACCGCTAATCGAGATGCGTCTTGGTGGAATTGCTCGCCAAGTGCGGCGCTAGATCGTGGAATAAAGAAGTTTGGTAGCAACGTATTGGTAGAAGGTGGCGCAAGTTTTATCTCTGAATTGATTAGCAATCGCTCTTTAGATGGAATTTATCTCAGCGTTACGCCAGAAAGTGGCGGTGAGACGAGAATCGATTATCAAGAACTCTTAGCGAAATTTTCTGAGGTTACACAACGCGAGGTTGATGGCACCAAATTCTTTGAAGCGCGTAACTTGAAGCCTTAAAAGGCAGAAATTATGGCAACGCCAGCGACTGCAGCGGCGATTCCGATGTACTGAACTTTATGAAGTCTCTCGTGCAGGAACTGGAAGGCAAGCAGCGCAGTAAAGATCGGATAGAGCGCTCCAAGTACCATTGCAAGAGTTAAGTTGCCCTTTGTGGTTGCAACTCCTAAAAGCAAATTCGCTAAGAAATCTGCAACACCGATAAAGATCAAGATCGGCGCGTGCTTAAAGTTCAATCCACCAAGAGTTTTATATCTGGCAAAGATTCCTAGTGATACAAAGAAAGTTGTAAATCGCATCATCACCATCGTCATAAGTGCGCTGCCTTGCGAACCAATCGCCATAAAGGTAAGGGCAGTACCAAAACCACCTGCCGCTCCAAGAGCAAGAATTAGCGGCTTTAACGGAAGTCCTTGCGAAATTTCTGGACCACTTGCTAAGAAAGCGCCGACGATGGCGAGAGCGGCGCCTATAGTTAAAATCATCGAAAGGCGATCGCCTTTTACAAAGAAGGCATAACCAACTGGGATCAAAGCACTTAGCGCGCTGATTGGAGATACAACTCCCATGCGACCGGTAGAAAGTCCAGCGTATAAACAGATCAAACCGATATATCCAAAAATTCCAGCGAGTGCACCTGGAATGAAATAACCATCAGCGCCAAAAGCTTCTGCTGAATAATCCCCTGAGATAACTACTAGACCAATTCCAAAGATCAATCCGATAGCTTGGGTTACTCCAAGAACTGCGATCGCCGGATGGCTCTTACTTAACTTTCCGCCGTGATAATCCGCAGTTCCCCAGAGCGCGCTAGAAAGAAGCGCCAAAAAAGTTGCCATGGGCCTAAGGGTACACACGTTAAAAAGATAGTAAGCGCCCTGCCTCCCACTTAAATGCGCGACCTATCTTTAGAATTAAGCAGTGGATTTAAACCAATTTAATCGCATGATCGAGCATCTGCGCACTGCTACGCCGCGCGCTGAGATCATCTTGGAAGAAGTCCCTGCCCCACAAAAATTAGCTACTTACTCTTTTGCATTTACTGCAGATGTTTCAAATGGCTTACTTGGTGACGATGAAGATGAAGTTGCATCCGGCCGATTTGTTCTACTGCACGAACCCGGCGGACAAGAGACCTGGGAAGGTGAATTTCGCTGCGTAACATTTTTAAGCGCAGATGTAGATGAGGCGATGCAAGATGATCCACTGCTACCTGAAGTCGGCTGGTCTTGGCTGCTGGATTCACTCTCAGCGGCAGGTTGCGAATTTAACGCCCCAAGCGGAACTGTAACTCGCGTCTCGAGCGCATCATTCGGAAAACTATCTCCCCGCAACGATCAATCTGAGATCGAAATCCGCGCATCATGGAGTCCGATCATTAAAGATAGCGCTGAAATGATTAAACATATCGATGCCTGGTGCAATCTCCTTGGCGAAGTTGCCGGACTCCCACCAATCGTCGAGGGCGTAGCGCCTATTTCTGCAGCGCGACGTCGTGTATAAAAATTATTTATGAGTGAAGATATTTCAACTACGGAAGCAGAAGTTGCGGCGGCGCCAACCTCAGTTCCGCTTTTAGCTCCCGCCAATGGCATCCCGCCGGTAGTTGATACCGATCAAAGATTTGAAGCCACACTTGCGCAATTATCAGCAGGCCGCGGACCCTTTGCAGTTGATGCCGAACGCGCCTCTGGATATAAATACAGCGCTCGGGCATATCTAATTCAGATTAAACGTGAAGGCGGCGGACTTCACTTAATTGATCCAATTCCATTCGGACCCAACCATAGATATTTTCAAGAGTTAAATACGCTCTTGCAAAGCGATGAAGTTATTCTGCACGCAAGTACTCAAGATCTGCCGTGTCTGCGAGAACTCGGAATAAATCCAAAGCGCCTCTTTGATACCGAACTAGGTGGACGCATTGCAGGTCTGCCACGAGTAGGACTTGGCCCGTTACTTGAATCGCTGATGGAAGTCTCGCTCGCCAAAGAGCATTCCGCAGTTGATTGGTCACAGCGCCCTTTGCCTCAGGCTTGGCTAAATTACGCAGCACTTGATGTGGAACTCTTAATTGAACTTCGCAATCAGATGTATGGAATTCTCGAAGAATCAAAGAAGCTTAAGTGGGCGGTAGAAGAGTTTCAATCAATACTTGCTGCACCTGCTCCCCCACCACGCATTGATCCATGGCGACGCACATCCGGAATGCATAAAATTAAGAAGCGCGATCAACTTGCAATTGTGCGAGCGCTCTGGACAGTACGCGCCGAAATTGCCCAAGAAGTAGATATCGCGCAAGGGCGTTTGTTATCTGATGCTGCGATAGTTGAGATTGCAATGAAAGCTGTCGAAAAACCAATTATGACGAAGAAAGATTTAGAGAAGATCCTGCGCCCAATTGGCCTGCGAGCGCGCTGGTTTGAAAATACCGCCACGTGGATCAGCGCCGTTACCGATGCACTTGCCCTACCTGAGAGCCAATGGCCGCCAGTTCGTACTGATAGCGATTCACTGCCGCCGATAAAGATCTGGCGCGAGCGCTTTCCTGAGAGATATGCCCCGCTTACTCATGCCAAGGCCAATATTCAGTCAAAGGCGAATGAGTTAGTTATCCCCTTTGAGAACTTGATTACCCCGGAATATGTGCGCCGCATCTGCTGGAACTCCCCTAAATCAGGTGTAGCCGCCGCCTTAGCCGATCTCGGCGCCCGCCAATGGCAGATTGAGATAGTCGCACCTATCTTGGAGTTAGCCCTTCTTGAGACGACGCCGGTAGTTGAGGAGATAGAAAATAGCGATGCACCAGAAAGTATTGAGAGTTAAAACTATTGACGGGCGAAATATCTAACCGGCCCGATGTGCTTTAGATAAACCTTCTGACCTAAAACAAATTGTGTAGGACCAACTACGCGCGCCTTAATCGGAGTTGGCGAGTTAAGTACCTCCACAGTAAGCATGGCATCATGTCCGTAATAATCGATATGGATTAGCGAGCCCTCAACGCCTGCAACGGAGTCGCTAGATACCTGAATCTCCTCAGGTCTAATAACGACATAGCCAGTATCGCTACCTTGTGAGGTGAAGCCGCTCTGCGAAAGCGGGTATCGAGTATCGCCATCTGCTGACTGTTGCGCTGCAAGGATCAGAACATCACCTGTGCTCGCAGCAATTTCAGGAGATATCGGCGCTTCATAGACCTCTTCAGGTGTGCCATCTTGGACAACCCGGCCACTACGCATCAAGATAACGCGATCAGATGATACCAGCGCTTCTTCGCGATCGTGAGTTACCAAAATGGCCGTTGAACCTAATTTGCGAAGCAGTCCTACAACTTCATTACGGAGTTCATCGCGCAGAACAGCATCTAGGGCCGAAAATGGTTCATCAAGGAGGATTAACTTAGGCTTAATTGCCAGAGCACGAGCGAGTGCAACTCTAGTTTGTTGGCCACCAGATAGTTGGCTTGGAAGTCGATTCTCAAAGCCTTGCATTCCGATCAGTGCGATCATCTCTTGCGTAATCTCAGCGATCTGTTTCTTGTTATATAACTCGCGATCTAGACCGAATGAAATATTCTTCGCAACATTTAGATGTGGAAAGAGCGCACCTTGTTGCGGCACATAGCCAGTACCTCGTTTATTTGGCGGCAATACAACCGATGAAACGCCAACTAGTTGAGAACCGAAACGAATCGTGCCGCTAGTTGGCTGAATAAGTCCGGCGATTGTGCGTAAGAGAGTTGTCTTGCCGCAACCCGATGGGCCAAGAAGTGATGCGATCTGACCTTCTCGTAAATCAAATGAAAGATCCGAGATGATTGTGCGCTCGCCTAAAGAGACTGAGAGATGAGAAATGCTTAGTGAGGTCATTTAGAGATATCTCACCTTCTGCTCAATTTCATTCTTTGCGGTTCTAGGTATAGTCAATATAAATGTAGGAATTGCGGCGATAATTACCAATAATAGTGCATAAGGTGCCGCCTCATTAAATCTGCTAATCGCCGCATAACTCCAGATCTCAGTCGCCAAGGTATCCATACCCGTTGGCCTTAACATCAACGTCGCTGGAAGTTCTTTCATGGCTGTTAGGAAAACTAGCAGAACACCGAGGGCTAAATTCGGCAGAGCGATTGGGAAGACCACTTGCATAGCAATACCTGATTTACTCTTGCCCAAGGTAGCTGCAACTTCTTTAAGTTGCGGTGATACCGAAGTCAACGCCGCAGTGGTTGATGCCACAGATTTGGCGAGAAATAGAACTGCATAGGCAAAAGCGAGTAAGAAAGCTGATTGATAAAGCGGTCCTAAGCGAGAGCCGAATGAGACAAGTGCTAAACCGACTACAACTCCAGGAAGTGCATGCGAGATAAGAATGACTTTTCCTGAGATAGCAGCAAATGCGCTTGGCCCTTGGGTTGCTAATAGCGCCAGTGGCAGAGAGAGAATAAATGCGATGAAAGCGCCGAGGCCGGCAACTGAAACTGTAGAAATCGCTGCCGAGAATAAGTCAGAGAAAGCAACAACACCTGGATTTTGAATATAGCGCGAGATAAGAACATAGAACGGAACCACCACCGCCAAGAATCCGTAGAGTGCAATAACTAGAATTGCTAGCGCCGATAAGGCAGGGCTCTTGATACGGCGAATTTGCTCTTGAAAGCCTTCGGCTCCGCGGGATTCGAAATCTCTACCTTTTAGGATAGATTCGAAAAGTACAAATATCGCAGCCGCAAAGAAGAGAAGCAGTCCAATTATTGATGCGGCGCTGCGATCATAAGAAGATTTGAAGAGATTTTGAATTGAAACAGTAAGTGTTTCAACGTTAAGCAGCGAGACCGCTCCAAAATCACTAAGTACATATAAGCCAGAGAGAAGTGCGCCTGCGCTAATACTTCTACGCACCTGCGGCAAGATCACTCTATTGAAAACCAAGACCTTAGATAAGCCTAAAGTTCTAGCTACTTCAATAATCCCGGAGTCAATTCTCTGGAAGGAGATTGAGACCGCCAAGATCATGTAAGGCATCGTTGATAGCGAGAGGATAAATGCAGCGGCCCAGATTCCCTCAAGCGCTGGAAAGATCGCTTTCCATGTGTAGGTAAATACATAAGAGGGAATGGCAAGTGGCAATACTGTGGAGACCAAGAGCAGACGCGGATATGGAATCTTTACATAGTGCAGGCCCGCTGCGATCGCCGTTCCTAGGAAGACATTTACGCAGACAACAATCACTAGTAACAAGAGTGTGAGACCTAGAACTTCTAGGGTCTTCTGACGAGATAGCAGCGCCACGATTTCCTGGCTACTTTTTTCACTTGCGCGAATGAAGAGATAGATAAGCGGTTGAGAAATGGTTATGAGGACCCCCGCTACGAGAGCCCTCAAACCATAACTACCAAGCCTATTTTCGCTCTTCAATTGTTTATATCTTCACTAGAGAAGGCCAACTTTGGTAAGCAGATCTTGCGTCGCTTGAACCTTCTCCAAGGATGCTAGATCCACTTTCGGTGAACCAATGCTCTTTAGCTCAGGAAGCGATGCCGGGGCTTTTGCTCCCGGGATCAATGAATACTCATGTGTGTCTTCTACAAATTTAGCTTGAGCAACCTCTGATGTTAAGTAGTTAACCAGATCTTGCGCCGCTTGCTGCTTCTCGCTGGTAGCCATTATTCCAACGCCAGAGACGTTAACTAAGTTTCCAATATCACCTGGTGCAAAGAAGCCATTTTCAACTTCGATATCTCTGCCAAGTGCTTGGCTAACTTCCCAGGTGTAGTAATGGTTAACTAGACCGAGATCGATTTCCCCTTTGTCGATCGCTTCAACAATCGCGCTGTTCTTTAAGTAAATCTGTGCCCCGTTGTCCTTCATCGCCTTTAGCCAATTTTCTGCAAAGCTCGCACCTTTCTCGTTAATGAGCGCAGTTACGAATGCCTGGAATGAAGCGTTACTTGGCGCAATGCCGACACGAGCTTTATAGGCAGGCTTAGTTAAATCGGTAACTGATTGCGGTAGAAGTGTCACTGCTTTCGGGTTATAGGCAAAGACTCGGGCGCGACCTGTGACACCGATCCAAGAGCGATCACCGGCTATATAAATATCTTCAATCTGCGCACCAGTGCCAGTTGGAAGTTTCGCGAATAAGCCGGCCGCTGAGACTGCGCCTAAAGATCCGGCATCCTGAGAAAGAAATAGATCAGCCGGAGAGTTATTGCCCTCTTCTAAAATTTGCGCTGCAAGTTCTGCAGAATCGCCATAGCGAACGTTTAACTTGATTCCTGACTCTTGCTCCCAATTTGCGAAGAAGGGTGCGATGAACTCTTCAGAACGGCCTGAGTAGATGGTTAACTCTTTAACTTGCCCACCAGAGCTATCTGATCCAGATTGCGCCCAAGTTAGGCCACCTAAAATCAGTGCAGCAAGCGCGACTCCAGCGGTAATCCAAGATTTCTTCAACTTATCGCTCCCTGTAAATCAGCCTTTATCAAGTAACTCGCTTATATGAAGAGGCTAACCGAGGAGAGTGAATTACGCAATATAAATGTTGCGTAATTCATCACACCGCGCCATCTCACGCTGATTACAAAGTTAATGACAAGTGGGCTACTGGCAAGTAACCTTGAAACATACCCACCAGAAAGGCTCCATCAATGTCCCAATCTCTACGCTCAGTCGTACTAGTCGATGCCGTTCGCACCCCATTCGGCAAGGCTGGCAGCATGTACTCCGGCACCCGCGCCGATGACTTGATGGTTCGCGCAATGCGCGGTTTGCTAGAGCGCAATCCTAAAGTTTCTCCAGATGCGATTGAAGATGTGGCGATTGCAGCAGCAACGCAAACTGGCGATCAGGGAATGAACTTAGGGCGCAGCGCATCACTGCTTGCCGGACTTCCCGTTACCGTTCCAGGTTATTCAGTTGACCGTTGGTGCGCTGGTGCGATGACTTCAATGACAACTCTCGCTGGCGCAATTGCATTCGGATCAATTGATATCGCAATCGCTGGTGGCGTTGAACATATGGGAAATCACCCAATTGGTGATGGTCTCGATCCCAATCCACGTTTTCTAGCAGAGCGCATCGTTGAACAAGATGCGCTCGCCATGGGCGCAACAGCTGAACGTCTACACGATCGCTTTCCGCAGTTAACTAAAGAACGCGCCGATCGTTATGCCTACAACTCACAGATGAAGACTGCAGCTGCATATGCCGCAGGAAAGATTCAACGTGATTTGATTCCAACTGCTGCACGAATTCCTGAGATGGGTTGGGGAATCGCAACAGTCGATGAACCACCACGTCCAACAACAACTATGGAAGGTTTAGCAACGCTCAAGACCCCATTCCGCCCAGCTGGCCGCGTTACACCTGGTAACTCATCAGGGTTAAATGATGGCGCAACCGCTGCGCTGATGGCTAGCGAAGATAAAGCGAAAGAACTTGGGTTAACGATCAAAGCCAGATTGGTTTCTTATGCATTTGCTGGCGTTGAACCAGAAGTTATGGGGTTCGGGCCAGTTCCTTCGACGATTAAAGCACTTGCTAAGGCAGGGCTAAAGATTGAAGATATCGGCGCCTTTGAAGTTAACGAAGCATTTGCGGTTCAGGTAATTGCCTTCCTCGATCACTTTGGAATTGCTGATGATGATCCGCGTGTAAATCCATATGGCGGTGCGATCGCAGTTGGCCACCCATTGGCTTCTTCTGGAATCCGTTTAGCACTTAACTTGGCGCGCGCCTTTGAAGAGCACCCAGAGGTGCGTTATGGGCTAACAACTATGTGTATCGGACTTGGCATGGGCGGCACCGTTATCTGGGAGAACCCACACTTTTCAGGAGGATCAAAGTAATGACTACCGAAATCAAATTACCTGAAGGTGCACCAGAAGAAGTTGTAACTAACGCACTTGTTCGCGATGTTGATTTAACTCCATTTGGTTTTGCCGGCTCGCTAGCGTTGATTACCTTAGATAACGGACTTGATCACACACGCCCAAATACCTTTGGTCCACAATCGCTAGCGGCGTTGGATACTGCAATCACAGAAGCCGTTGGTCGCTCCCCCGCTGCAATCGCAATTATCGGAAAGCCATTTATCTTTGCGGCCGGCGCTGATCTTTCGGCGCTCTCATATCTTTCAGAGCGCTCACAATCACTTGCCATCGGAAAACTTGGCCACGATGTATTTCGTCGTCTAGATGAATGCGGAGTTCCTACCTTTGCATTTATAAATGGTTTAGCACTCGGTGGTGGGCTCGAAGTTGGTCTGCATTGCAAGTACCGCACGCTGGCTTCGACAGCTTTCACTGGATTGCCAGAGGTTTTCTTGGGGCTTGTTCCTGGCTGGGGCGGTGCAACAATTCTGCCGAAGCTAGTCGGACCAGAACGTGCCGTACAAGTCATCATGTTAAATGCGCTAAATAACAACACCATGATGAAGGCGAAAGATGCTTTATCACTTGGCGTTGTAGATGCAGTCTACGAACCTGCAGATTTCCTTGAGCGCTCTGTCTCATTTGCAGCAAAAGTGTTGAGTGGTGCAACGAAGGTAGAACGTAAAGATTATTCACAAGATCCGGCATGGGATGCCGCGCTTGCTACAGGTAAAGCGGCAGCGTTAAAGAAATATGGCGGAGCAGAGATCGCATCTCCTATGCGCGCACTTGAACTAATTGCTGCGGCTCGCACCAACACCCGTGGTGCAGGATTCGATGCTGAAGATCAAGCACTTGCTGATCTAACAATGTCTGATCCGCTCCGCGCATCTTTATATGCATTTAACTTGATCCAGAAGAAGCGCAAGAAAGTTGAGGGCGCACCTAAGCCAGCGCTCGGCCGAAAGGTAACCAAAGTTGGTGTTGTTGGTGCTGGACTCATGGCATCGCAACTTGCTCTGCTCTTGCTTCGCAACCTTAAATGCCCAGTTGTTATGACCGATATTGATCAAGAACGCGCCGATAAGGGCGTTGCTTGGGTTAAGAACGAACTTGCGAAGTTGGTAGAAAAGAAGCGAATGAGTGAGGAATCTGCTCGTCGCCTTTCACTTCTAGTAAGCGGTTCTGCAGATCAGAGTTCTTTTGCAGGTTGTGACTTCATTATTGAAGCGATCTTCGAAGAACTTTCTCTCAAGCAAGAGTTGTTTAAGAAACTTGAAACCATCGTCTCCCCCGAATGTGTATTGGCAACGAATACCTCATCGCTCTCAGTTGAACGCATGAGCGAAGGGTTAAAGAACCCAGAGCGGGTAATTGGCTTCCACTTCTTTAATCCGGTTGCAGTCATGCCACTTCTAGAAGTCGCTCGTACTTCAAAGACTGATGATGCAACAACTGCGACTGCAGTCAGCGTTGGTAAAGAACTTAAGAAGACGATGATCATCTGTAAGGATGCGCCCGGCTTTGTCGTCAATCGTTTGTTAACTCGATTCATGGGCGAAGTTACAGATGCTGTCGATGAAGGAACCTCACCAGAAGTTGCTGATAACGCGATGCGCAGCATCGGTTTCCCAATGTCGCCATTTGAACTTCTCGATCTGGTTGGTCCAGGCGTTGCACTGCATGTCTCGGAAACCTTGCACGAGAACTTAGGCCCGCGCTATCGCATCTCACCAACTACGCAGGCGATGGTAGATGCCAAGGTTCGCAACTTCTACATCAAGGGCGCTGATGGAAAATTTAGCGCCAACCCCGAAGCAGTTGCTTTGATTAAGCAGGGCGATAAAGCATCAACTGCCGAACAAGTTCGCGATCGCGCACTAAAAGCTTTGGCAACTGAGGCGCGCATGATGCTAGATGAAGGTGTTGTGTCTTCAGCTGCCGAGATTGATCTCTGCATGTTGATGGGTTCAGGTTGGCCGATGCACCTCGGCGGAATCTTGCCTTATCTAGATCGCGAGGGAATCAGCGAAGCGGTTTGCGGTCAGCGCTTTCATGCGCCGGGTATTGCATCTCTGCCATAGTCGAATCTGACAAGTTCGAAGTTGAATGGGAGCTGTTCCATTCAACGATACTTCTTGCGATGCTCTGCACCGTAATTCCAAGATCGTGCATGATCTCAGAGCGCTTTGAGTGCTCAATGAATTCAAGCGGGATACCGATTGAGTGAATTGGCGTCGCCAAACCTGACTCACGGAACGCTTCAGAGATTGAACTTGCAATACCACCATGCTTAATCCCATCTTCAAGAACAACTACGCTCTTATATCGCTGCGCAATCGTTACAAGGGATGCCGGAAGTGGCTTAACCCAGCGCGGATCAATAACCGTTACTCCCACGCCTTCGCGATAAGCCATTGATGCAGCTTCTACTGCGATCGCTGCCATCGCTCCAATACTCACCAAAAGTACATCCGCGCTTTCACCGCGATATAGAACATCGATGCCATCTCGTCTTTCAAATGCTGGAATATCTTCTTGGATGGCGCCCTTTGGAAAGCGCAGCATCGATGGCGCATCCGAGATAGCGACTGCTTCACGCAAAATTTCACGTAATCGAGATGCATCACGAGGTGCTCCCACATGCATGCTCGGAACAATTCCAGTTAAGGCAAGATCCCAAATGCCATGGTGTGAGGGACCGTCATCTCCGGTAATTCCCGAACGATCCAATACAAATGTAACGCCAGCCTTATGAAGTGCGACATCAAGCAATAACTGATCAAAAGCGCGATTTAAGAATGTTGAGTAAAGGGCGACAACTGGGTGCAAGCCAGCAAATGCCATTCCTGCTGCGCTGGTTACTGCATGTTGTTCTGCAATACCCACATCGATAGTGCGATCAGGGAATACTTTCTCGAATTTATCTAAACCGGTAGGCCCAAGCATCGCCGCAGTTATGGCGACGATATCGCTGCGTTGGTGGCCAATCGCAACTAACTCTTCGGAAAAGACTTTGGTCCAGCTGGTTCCGCTCTTCGCTAAAGGCGCACCGGTTTCGGGATCAACGATGCCAACTGCGTGAAATTTTTCTGCTTCATCTGCAACTGCAGGTTGATGACCACGCCCCTTTTCAGTAATTGCATGAACAAGAACTGGCGCACCAAATTCTTTCGCCTTCGCCAAAGCCTTTTCAAGGGCTGCGATATCGTGGCCGTCGATTGGCCCCATGTATTTGAGGCCGAGATCTTCGAACATTCCTTGCGGGGCGACAATATCTTTAATGCCCTTCT
>JBIIRS010000042.1:0-8336 GCA_044341425.1 Candidatus Planktophila sp.
CCATTGGGTTGCACCAACTGCAAGAACGATCGCATCGTATTTCTTGCGCAGATCACTTCCTGTTAGTTCAACGCCGACGTTTACTCCCGGACGGAAACGAGTTCCCTCCTTCTCCATCTGAGTTAAACGGCGATCCAGAATGTTCTTCTCCATCTTAAATTCAGGAATTCCATAGCGAAGCAGCCCACCAATTTTATCGGCGCGTTCATAAACAGCGACGGTATGTCCGGCACGAGTTAACTGTTGTGCAGCAGCCAAACCGGCTGGGCCAGAACCAATTACGGCAACGGTCTTTCCAGTCAATCTTTCTGGGGCCAGTGGTTTTACATTTCCGGCACCGAAAGCTTCTTCAATTGTGCGTAGTTCTACTTGCTTAATGGTTACTGCATCAGCGTTAATGCCGACAACGCAAGCGGTCTCGCAAGGTGCCGGACAGAGACGACCGGTAAATTCTGGAAAGTTATTTGTCGCATGTAGACGATCCATGGCTTCTTCTTTATCGCCACGCCACATCAAATCGTTCCATTCTGGAATTAGATTTCCGAGTGGGCAACCTTGATGGCAGAAAGGAATACCGCAATCCATGCAACGCCCTGCCTGCTTCTGCAAATGCTCGATGCTCTGTGGTTCATAAACCTCATGCCAGTCTTTAATTCGCACATCAACTGGACGGCGCTTTGGAGTCTCGCGCGGCGTAGTTAGAAATCCCTTTGGATCAGCCATTTGCTGCAACCTCCATTACATATTGATCAACCGGTAAGCCATCTTTTGTGGCTCGTTCAATAGCGGCTAATACACGCGCATAGTCGCGTGGCATTACCAACGAGATGCGATTTAGCGCAGCGTTCCAATCTGCAAGTAGCGCTGCAGCAACTTCAGAGCCTGTCTCGGTAAAGAAATCAGAGACCAGAGCCTTTAGCGACTCCTTCTGATCTTCTGGAACAGTCAAGATATCCACGAGTTCGCCGTTTACTTGCGCAGGATTTAGATCCAGAACAAATGCGCGTCCACCTGACATGCCTGCTGCAAAGTTACGACCTGTGCGGCCTAGTACAACAACGGTGCCACCAGTCATGTATTCGCAACCGTGATCGCCGATGCCTTCGACAACTGCAGTTGCGCCTGAGTTACGAACACAGAATCTTTCGCCAACTAATCCACGGATATAGATCTGTCCTGAAGTAGATCCATAACCGATGACATTTCCTGCGATCACGTTTTCATGCGAAGCAAAGGTAGCTCTCTCATCTGGGCGAACGATTACGCGACCGCCGGAAATACCTTTACCTACGTAGTCATTGCTATCGCCGTACATGCGGATAACAACTCCTTGTGGCAAGAACGCTCCAAGTGATTGCCCTGCTGAACCATGGAGAGTGACATCGATGGTGCCGATTGGCAGTCCTTCTGCTCCATAACGTCGCGTGACTTCTGCGCCCAACATCGTGCCAACGGTGCGATTTACATTTCGCACAGGTAGATCAATACGAACGCTTTCGCCCTTATCAAGGGCCGCAGCAGAGAGTTCAATCAACTTATTGTCGAGGGCGGCAGCTAATCCATGATCTTGCACTGTTGTGCGATGCAGTGGTGAATCAACATCTGGGCGAACTAATAGCGGTGCTAGATCAAGGCCGCTCGCCTTCCAGTGATTTACTGCATCGCGGGTATCAAGATATTCGACATGGCCAATGGCTTCTTGCATTGTGCGCATGCCTAGGCTGGCCAAAATTTCGCGTACTTCTTCGGCGATGTACTCGAAGAATGTTTCAACGAACTCTGGCTTGCCCGTAAATTTCTTACGCAGCTCAGGATTTTGCGTTGCCACACCCACTGGACAGGTATCCAAGTGACAAACGCGCATCATTACGCAGCCGGAGACAACAAGTGGTGCGGTAGCAAAACCATATTCTTCTGCACCAAGGAGCGCTGCGATAACAACGTCGCGACCAGTCTTTAACTGACCATCTGCTTGAACAACGATGCGATCGCGCAGACCATTTAGTAGCAACGTCTGCTGTGTTTCAGCCAAGCCGAGCTCCCACGGGGCACCGGCATGCTTTAGAGAAGTAAGTGGTGAAGCACCAGTTCCACCATCGTGACCAGAGATTAGAACAACATCAGCGTGCGCCTTACTAACTCCTGCAGCAACAGTGCCGACACCAACTTCAGCAACGAGTTTTACATGGATGCGTGCATTCTTATTGGCATTCTTTAAATCGTGAATGAGTTGTGCCAGATCTTCGATCGAATAAATATCGTGATGTGGCGGTGGTGAGATTAGGCCGACACCTGGTGTTGAGTAACGAACCTTGGCGATCCATGGATAGACCTTGTTACCTGGCAACTGGCCGCCTTCACCAGGCTTTGCGCCTTGGGCAATCTTGATTTGGATATCGTCGGCGTTGACTAGATAGTTACTTGTTACTCCGAAGCGACCGCTAGCAACTTGCTTAATTGCGCTGCGCTTGGAATCGCCATTTTCCATAGGGATAAAGCGCGATGGATCTTCGCCGCCTTCACCAGTATTTGATTTGGCGCCGAGTCGGTTCATGGCGATCGCTAAAGTTTCATGGACTTCTTGCGAAACTGAACCCCATGACATTGCGCCAGTTGAGAAACGTTTTACGATCTCGGAAATTGGTTCAACTTCATCGATGGAAATTGCTGGGCGGGTGCCGTCTTTAAATGCAAAGAGACCGCGAAGAGTCATTAGCTCTTTACTTTGGCTATCAACCTTGCTGGTGTAACGCTTAAATATGTCGTAGCGCTTTGATCGAGTTGAATGTTGCAGCGCAAAGACGGTCTCTGGATTAAAGAGATGCGGTTCGCCATCGCGACGCCATTGGTATTCGCCGCCGATCGGCAAACGCTTTGCACCAGGGATCGCTCCCCCAGGTGGATAGGCGATGTGGTGGCGCGCCAGAGTTTCTTCAGCAATAGTGTCGAGACTGATTCCGCCAAGTCGCGAAGTCGTACCAACAAAGTATTCGTCGACAACTTCTTGAGAAAGTCCGATCGCTTCAAATACTTGAGCTCCTGTGTAAGAAGCGATAGTAGAAATGCCCATCTTCGACATAACTTTAAGAACGCCCTTACCTAAGCTCTTAATAATGTTGCGCACGGCCTTTTCAGGGGTAATCCCAGTTATGACGCCCTGAAGAACTAAATCTTCAGCAGATTCCATCGCCAGATATGGGTTTACCGCTGCTGCGCCGTAACCAATAAGCAGCGCCACATGGTGAACTTCGCGAACATCGCCAGCTTCTACAACAAGTCCAACTTTGGTGCGAGTCTTCTCACGGATTAAATGGTGATGAACTGCGGCGGTTAAGAGAAGTGAAGGAATTGGCGCATCTTCAGCATCACCATCACGGTCAGATAGAACGATGATGCGCGCACCGGCTGTAATTGCATCTGATACTTCGCGCTTAATTTCTTCAAGGCGAGTATGTAGCGTGTTTCCATCACCTGAAACTGGAAAGAGCCCGCGAACCACGTAGGCAGATAAACCTGGGTGGTCGCCATCAGCATTAACGTGGATGATCTTTGCTAGTTCATCGTTGTCGATAACTGGAAAGGCGAGTGAGATCTGACGACATGAAGATGGACCAGGATCAAGCAGGTTGTGCTCTGGACCTATTGATCCGCCCAAACTTGTAACAAGTTCTTCACGGATTGCATCTAGCGGTGGGTTGGTAACTTGCGCAAATAGTTGTGAGAAGTAATCAAATAGAAGGCGTGGCTTTTCGGAGAGCGCTGCGATTGGAGTATCTGTGCCCATGGAGCCGAGCGCTTCCATTCCGTTCTTTGCCATTGGCGTGACAAGGATACGAAGTTCTTCCTCGGTATAACCAAAGGCGCGTTGGCGGCGAACCACAGAAGAGTGCGGATAAATAATATGTTCGCGGGATGGAAGATCAGATAACTTCATCATTCCCGCGTGTAGCCATTCGCCGTAAGGCGCAGCGTCGGCCAAAGAATCTTTAATCTCATCATCTTCAATGATGCGACCTGCTTCGATATCAACCAAGAACATCTTGCCTGGTTGCAAACGACCCTTACGAACAATCTTTTCGGCAGGGAAATCGAGAACACCAACTTCAGATGCAAGAACAACTAACCCATCATCGGTAACCCAGAAACGTGATGGGCGTAGACCGTTGCGATCTAGAACTGCACCAACTTGATGTCCATCCGTAAACGTTACGCAAGCGGGACCATCCCATGGCTCCATAAGGGATGCGTGGAAGGCGTAGAAGTCGCGACGTTTCTGCGACATCGTTGTGTGATTTTCCCAAGCCTCAGGAATCATCATCAAGACTGAATGTGGCAATGATCGCCCGCCAAGATAGAGAAGTTCTAGGACTTCATCAAAGGAAGCCGAGTCGCTGCCAGACATTTCAACAATTGGAAAGAGGCGACTTAGATCTCCTGGAATCAACTCACTTTCAAGAAGTGATTCGCGGGCGCGCATCCAGTTTCGGTTTCCCTTAACGGTATTGATCTCACCGTTATGTGCGATAAATCGGTATGGGTGAGCTAGTGGCCAGGATGGAAAGGTATTTGTAGAAAAACGAGAGTGGACAAGTGCCAGTGGCGAGACAACGCGCGCATCGCTTAGATCTGGGAAGAACTCCTCGAGCTGTCCAGTTGTAAGCATTCCTTTGTAAACAATGGTTTGTGATGAAAGAGATGGGAAGTAAAGATCGAGTGAATGTTCGGCGCGCTTTCTTAGACAGAAGGCGAGGCGATCTAGCGCAATACCTGATTCGTTATTGTTGCCGGAGAGAAAGACTTGTTCAAACTTAGGCATGACCGAGACAGCGGTTTTACCAAGTGATTTGGCATTGATTGGAAGATCGCGCCAACCTAGAACCGTTAAACCTTCTTCGGCTGCGATCTTTGCAATCTCAGAACGAACATCCGCACCTTGTGAAACAAAGGCGATGCCTGTTGCGTAGTGGCCTTCAGCGGGAAGTTTAAAATCTGTAACTGCGCGATAGAAAGCATCTGGCACGCGAATTAAAATTCCTGCGCCATCACCGCTATCTGGTTCAGCACCTGAGGCGCCGCGGTGTTCTAAGTTGCGAAGTGCGGTAAGTGCCTTCTCAACAATCTCATGTGTCGCAACTTTATTTAGAGTAGCAACCATCGCAACGCCGCATGCATCATGCTCGTTTGCGGGATCATAAAGACCCTGTTGTGCTGGGTAATTAGATGGAAGAGCCATCTGTTACACGCTCCTGTTGCTCACACTTATATTGTTGAAAGAGTGGGACAACTTTGGCCCGATATATTCACCGCAGACGGTGATAGATGCAAAAGGGTAGCAACACTTTGCGGCATTCGGCACTCCCGAATAAGCCTGCGCGAGAGTGAGTTTAGATACCGCTCAAATGGAGCGCCTGGCCGATTCCTGCGGTAATTGCCATGCCAATGCAACCGCCCAAGATCACGCGAAGGGTAGGCACAAGTACCTTTGAGCCCGCGGTCTTCGCGCTGAGAATTCCAGTGAGGGTTAAACCAAGGACGGTAAAGGCGACGATCGTCGCCGCAGCCCTTCCGGGAGTCGGAGCGAAGGCGCCGATAAATGGAATTAAACCGCCTGCGGTAAATGCGGCAGCAGATGCGATCGCTGCTTGAACCGGTCGCGCTTTAGTGTGTGGGAATTGTCCTAGCTCATCACGAAGGTGCGCTTCGAGCGGATCGCGATCATGCATCGCTTTGGCAACCAGCATTGCAAGTTCTGGAGTCAGCCCTCGATCAATATAGATATGTTGTAACTCGATGAGCTCTGATTCAGGATCCATTGCTAGATGTTGCACCTCGAGGGCGCGATCAGACTCTTCAATATCATTTTGAGAACGCACTGAAACATATTCTCCAACGGCCATCGACATTGCACCCGCAGCAATACCTGCGGCACCTGCGGTAATTAAAAATGACTGTGTATCGACTCGCCCAGCTGTGGCTGCAGATACACCAATCATTAGCGAAGCAGTTGATACCAAACCATCATTTGCGCCAAGCACTGCAGCGCGTAACCAACCGGCGCGATGGCCACGGTGGCTTAGGTTTCGCTGATATACATCTTCAAGTGCCATATTAATAGCCTATCTGATTGGCGCTAAAAAATTGGGCAGACTTAAGCCTTATCGCGGGCGCGCAGCTTTGTGAAAACCATTGCAGCGATCAAAGTTAGCGCCAGGCTCACCCATTGATTAACGCGAAGACCTGCAAAGTCGTGTGCCGGATCAATGCGGATCGATTCGATAAAGAAGCGGCCCAACGAATAGCTAAAAACGTAAGCTGCGAAGGTAGAACCTGCAGACCATTTCTTGGAAACGCCTATCAACACAAAGGCGATCAGCGTGCACCAGATCGCCTCGTAGAGAAATGTTGGATGAAAAGTTTCAACGAGACCATATCCACTTGGTCGAGATTTATATGGAATAGAAAGACCCCACCAAGTATCCAATGGACGACCAAAGAGTTCGGCGTTAAACCAATTTCCAAATCTGCCGATCGCCTGCGCAAAGAGAATTCCTGGAGCAATTGCATCCAGGAACACGCCAAAACTCGGCAAGTTCATCGAACGTCCGAGTTTGCGATATGAGTGGAAGGCTCCCAGTGCGCCTAGAGATATCGCACCCCAAATACCAAGGCCACCTTGCCAAATTTTTAAAATCGCAAGGAGTTCGCCATCTGCACCGAAGAACTCTTCTGGGGTGGTTATGACGTGATAAAGCCGGCCGCCGATAATTCCAGATGGCACGGCGATAACTGCAACTTCAGAGACAACGCCTTTTAAGGATTGATCGTGTGCAGCAAGGCGTTTATTGCCCAGCCAGATCGCAATTGCAATTCCGGCGATGATGCAGAGCGCATAGAAATGCACGGTGAATGGCCCGATTGAAACTTCCGAAATACTCGGAGTAGGTATCGAGCGATTCATACTTGCGTTAGTTAGGCTTTTTCAACCGCGAGCATAAAGTCAGCAAGGCTTCCATATGATGTGTTGCGATCTATTTCCTTACCGTTGATCAATACCGTTGGTGTTGAGTTGATATTTCGCTTAGAACCTTCTTCAGCAACGTTCTTAACCCAGCCCATGTAATCCTGGCCTTGTACGCACTTGTCGTAATCTGAGCTAGAAATTCCTAGACCGATACCGAGCGTTGCGAAATATTGTGTTGTCCAATTACCAGCGTTTTCAGCAGGCTGGTTTGCATAGAGAGTTCTGTGGAATTCGAGGAACTTGCCTTGATCGGCAGAACAAGCAGCCGCATTGGCGGCAAGTTGTGATTCACCGCCCAAGAAGGAGAGCGGATGGTAGGCAACTTTTGCTTTCTTAGTTGCAATTAACTCTTCAATGTAAGGGCCGTTGATCGCCTCAAAGCGGGCGCATGCTGGGCATTGAAAGTCTTCATAAATTTCGATAAATGGAACGCCAGTTAACTCGCCGTTAAAGACCAACCCATAACCATCATTAACTGATGCGGTTGCAGGAATAGCAGCGGTGGAATCACCTTGCTTAGAGAGAACCGTTGGCACCAACATAATCAGAGCAACGCCAACAACAACTGCAACGACTAGGTTGCGTGTGAAGTTATCTTTTCCGCCATTTGATTTTCCGCTCTTTGGATTCTTTGCGTTTGCCATCTTTATTCCGTATCTCCTGCGTTAGATTGTTTGGGCGCTTTATCAACTGAAAATTTGCTGACTGGATATCGGAGTAAGAATAGGGCCATCGCGACTAACCCAGCATCTCTGAGAATCTCCTGAAGGTAGCGTGTCTCACCTGGAGCCACCGTGCCTCCCCCACCGAAGCAACCGCAGTCAATATTCAAACCGCGCGCCCAGGCTTGTCCGATTGCAATTATAAAGATAAACATGGTGAACCCACCGAGGGCTGCAACAACGCGAGTGGCTGCTCCAAGAATGAGCAGTAGACCAATTACAACTTCAAAGAGCGGAAGGGTCTGTCCAAGAAAATTAGCGATTGGAATTGGTAGAAGTTCGTACGAACGAACTGCCATTTGAGATACCTCAAGCTTGTCGACCTTTAAATAACCTGCGACAAAGAGAACGCCTCCCAGAGTGAGTCGACAAACAAGACCAATCCAGGGTTGTAACTTTTCAAATTTACTCATCGCCCCTCACGTACACCTTTCGCTAACTCTGTTGCTAACTCTTTAACTGCAGCCAAGCCGGCTTCTTCATTTGGTGCATCCTGTATAACTTTAATGAAAGCTGAACCAACGATTACTCCATCAGCATATGCAGCAACGCCCTTAGCTTGCTCACGATTTGAAACACCTAAGCCAACCGCG
>JBIIRS010000043.1:0-8202 GCA_044341425.1 Candidatus Planktophila sp.
TAATCCAACTTGGTGATCGCACCCTTATTGAGCATGCCGTTTCATCTATCTCATCAGTTGCTGATCAAATAATTGTTACCGCACCTTCTGGATATGAGAAAGAGATTCAAACCCTGGTTGGCGATGGCATAACCGTTGTAACTGGTGGCGCTACGCGTTCTGAGAGCGTTCGAATCGGTTTATCGAAAGTTTCAGCAGGCGCTGAATACGTTTTGATCCACGATGCTGCTCGAGCACTTGCTTCTCCTGATTTAGCTAAGCGAGTTGTGGCAGCGCTTAAGAGCGGTGACGTTGCAGTTATTCCGGGCCTTGCCCAGACAGATACGGTAAAGATCGTTGATGAAAACGGAGTTGTTACTTCAACTCCCGACCGTGCTGCAATGCGTCGCGTGCAAACTCCGCAAGGCTTTACATACGCATTAATCAGCCAAGCACATGCGCAATCTGGTGAAGCAACAGATGATGCCGCGCTTGTTGAATCACTTGGAAAACCAGTGCGCGTAATAGATGGCGAAGAACGCGCAATCAAAATTACAACTCCTGCCGATATGGCAACTGCGCTGCAGTTCTTAGGTAAATCAACCGACTTCAAAACTGGCGTTGGCGTTGATGCCCATCACTTCGAAGCCGGACGTGAACTTTGGTTAGCTGGTCTGTTGTGGCCTGATCAAGATGGCGTGGAAGGCCACTCTGATGGCGATGTTGCAGCGCATGCAATTTGCGATGCTTTATTTGCGGCAAGCGGACTCGGTGATCTGGGTTCAAACTTCGGCACAAATAAACCTGAATACAAGGGTGCATCTGGAACAACGCTGCTTAAGGAAACTCTCGCACTAGTTGAAAAGAGTGGATACGCAATTTCGCATGTATCAGTGCAAGTAATCGGCAATCGTCCCAAGATCGGTTCACGTCGCGCTGAAGCAATTGCATCGCTTTCCGCGGCTTTGGGTGGTGCAGAAGTCGCGTTACTTGCAACAACTACCGATGGCATGGGCCTAACCGGTGAAGGCAAGGGCATTGCTGCCATCGCATCTGCGCTGATTTATTCTAAATAAGCCTTGCAAGATAGACTTAGCCAATGAGTTCGCTATCTTTATATGACACGCTAACGCGAACCACATCCCCATTTGTTCCGCTAAAGGCTGGCGAAGTCGGTGTTTATCTCTGCGGTGCAACTGTTCAGGCACCTCCTCATATCGGCCATGTGCGCTCTGGCGTTAACTTCGACATTTTGCGCCGCTGGTTAACTAAATCTGGTTACAACGTAACTTTTATTCGCAACGTTACCGATATTGATGACAAGATTTTGCATAAAGCTGTGCACGAGAAGATGCCTTGGTGGGCAGTTGCGATGAAATACGAACGCGCATTCTCTGAAGCCTATGCAGCGCTAAATGTTGCACCTCCAACTTACGAACCACGCGCAACCGGACATATCACGCAGATGATTGAGTTGATGACTGTGCTTATCGAACGAGGTGCGGCATATGCACCTGGCAATGGCGATGTTTATCTAGAGGTTCGCAAACTTGAATCCTATTTAACTCTTTCTCGTCAGAATGTTAACGATTTACAACCAGCTGCCGATGCTGATGAGACATATAAGAAAGATCCACGCGACTTTGCGCTTTGGAAAGCGGCCAAGCCCGGTGACCCATCTTGGCCAACTCCATGGGGTGCAGGTCGCCCTGGCTGGCATCTCGAATGTTCTGCGATGGCGCATTCTTATTTAGGTGAAGCATTTGATATTCACGGTGGCGGATTAGATTTGATCTTCCCTCACCACGAGAACGAGATCGCGCAATCAGAAGCTGCAGGTTACGGATTTGCAAAGCGCTGGATGCATAACGCTTGGGTGACCGCATCTGGAGAGAAGATGTCTAAGTCGCTTGGTAATTCGTTACAAGTAGCCGAATTGTTAAAGACGGTGCGCGGTATTGAATTACGTTGGTATTTAGGCAGTGCGCATTACCGTTCAATGCTCGAGTTCTCGCATGAAGCACTTGCTGAATCTGCAACAGCGTTTCGTCGCATCGAAGGTTTCTTAACTCGCGCTACTGAAATTCTTGGTGCGCAGCCAACTCCAGTTATTTCACAAGGTTTCACCGATGCTATGAACGATGATTTAGCAGTACCAAATGCACTTGCTGGCATTTCTGAAGCGCTTCGCCTTGGAAACAGCGCAATTACTTCAGGGGACAAGGCGCAGATTTCACAATCCGCAAATGAAATTCGTGGCGCACTCGAAGTACTTGGTTGCGATCCTTTTGACCAAGTATTTGCAACAAGCGGTGGCGCTGATTTAACAAACGCACTTGATGGCGTTATTCAACTAGCGCTAACACAGCGCACTGCGGCGCGTGATCGAAAAGATTTTGCGGCATCAGACCAGATTCGCGATGGCCTTGCCGCACTTGGAATTACGATTGAAGACACAGCACAAGGGCCACGTTGGTCTATCTCACAGATAAGCGAGAAGTAAATGGCCGGCACTGCAAAACCTCGTGGCGCAGCTCGATCAAGTTCTAAAAAGGGACCAACTGGTGGCACTGGTGGAAAAAACAAACGTCGCTTAGAAGGTAAAGGTCCAACACCAAAGGCTGAAGATCGTCCGTACCACGCAGCGGCAAAGCGTAAGAAGGCTGCCGAAAAGAAAGTTTCGCCACGTACTCGCACTGGACGTAGCGAAAAGCCAAAAGGCGAAATTGTTTCTGGTCGTAACGCAGTCCTTGAAGCGCTTCGCGCAAGTGTTCCGGCAACTGAACTAATCGTTGCGCGCAGTATCGATGTTGATGACCGCGTTGCTGAATCACTGCAACTTGCGCTTCATCACCAACTTCCAATTCGCGAAGTACACCGTGCAGAACTTGAAGGTATCAACGCCAATAGCCAAGGCATTATCTTGGCCATTAAGCCTTACCAATACTCTTCATTCCAAGAAATTACCGAACGCGCCAGCCACCCAATCTTGATTGTGGCACTGGATGGCGTTACCGATCCACGTAACCTTGGTGCAATTGTGCGAAGCGCAGCCGCATTTGGCGCAGCAGGTGTTGTTATGACCGAACGTCGCGCCGCAGCAATGACCGCATCTGCTTGGAAATCATCCGCTGGTGCTGCAGCACGTCTGCCAGTTGCGCAAGTAACCAATATGGCACGCACAATTGATGATGCTAAGAAGCTGGGCTGCTTTGTTATCGGCCTAGATGGCGAATCAGATGAGACTTTGAGCGGCATGAAGGTTGCTAAAGAGAATGTGATGATTGTTGTTGGAAGTGAAGGAAAGGGACTTTCACGCCTCGTGCGCGAAAAGTGCGACCTGGTTGTTTCAATTCCGATGCGCGCCACAACCGAATCACTTAACGCCAGCGTTGCAACTTCAATCGCGCTCTTCTGGGTAGACGAGCAACGTCGCAAGTAAAGGTTAGGGATCGATGAAATACACGCGTTTAATTGTCTGTGGAGATTCTTACTCCGAGGGCATGTCTGATCAAATCGTTAACGGTCAATATCGTGGTTGGGCTGATCGCTTGGCCGATGTAATGACGAAAGATGTAGAAGGCTTTAGCTATGCGAATTTAGCGATCCGGGGAAAGTTATTAAAGCAGGTAATCGATGACCAACTTCCCGTTGCTCTTTCTTATGTGACAGGGCCAGAAACGTTGCTGACTTTTCACGCAGGCGCCAATGATGCACTTCGCCCAAGTTACAAACCAGAAGTTGCACAAGCTTTATATGCAGATGCCGTTCGTCGCGCGGCTGCATCTGGAGCCACACTGATGTTGTTTACAGTTTTAGAACGCACCGGCAACACTGGACGAGGTTCAGATGTATGGGCTGCTCGCTTTAGTGAATTCAATAAAGGCGTCCGCAAAGTCGGTGCTGAAGTTGGCGCAATTGTTGTTGATGCAAATCAAGAAACTTTTTTTAACGACAGCCGTTTCTTAGCTTTTGATCGCTTGCATTTAAATGCTGAAGGCCACAACCGAGTTGCACAAGCGTTATTAGAAAGACTTGGATATCAATTTGATCCGGCTTGGCGAATTCCACTTCCACCTGCTCAGCAAACTCCCTGGTTAAAGAAGCGCGCGATATCTGTTATTTGGTTCGCTACCTTCGCACTTCCTTGGATTTGGCGACGCTTACGCGGTAAATCATCAGGGGATGGGCGAAGTGCGAAATACCCGGCTCCAATTAGCTGGCCCGTTTAGCCGCTGTCCACCTACCGATTACTCAAAATTCATCTAAGCAAGAGAGACTAGGTCCATGCCAGAAGCAGAACACTTGATTGATAGAGAGATTAGCTGGCTCTCCTTCAATGAGCGCGTCTTGGCGATGGCCGAAGATACTTCAATCCCTTTACTTGAACGAGTTCGCTACCTAACGATTTTTGCATCAAACCTAGATGAGTTTTATATGGTTCGAGTTGCATCAGTATTAGGTAAATTGGAAACAAATCCCCATTTAGTTAATTCTGCAGGTTTTACGGCGGCCGAGTTACTCGAAGCAATATCTATAAGAGTGCGCGAATTAACTTTGCGCCATGCCCAGCTCTACAAGAAAGTTATTTCTCCAGAACTCAAGACCCATGAAATTGAAATTATCCATTGGGATGATTTATCAGATGATGAGCGAGCACATGTATCGCGCATCTTTAGTGATCGGATCTTCCCTGTTTTAACCCCACTTGCAGTCGATCCATCACATCCTTTCCCTTATATTTCGGGGCTATCGCTAAATCTTGCGGTAATCGTCAAAAACCCAAAGAGCTCCGAAGAATACTTCGCTCGCGTAAAGGTTCCGCCAATTCTTTCGCGCTTTGTATCAGTAAGCCCTGCACCAAGTAGTAAACGCTTTCTGCCTCTTGAGGATCTAATTGCAATCCATCTACAAGAACTCTTTCCCGGAATGTTGATCCAAGATCACTACACCTTCCGAGTAACTCGAAATCAAGATATCGAACTTGAAGAAGAAGATACCGAAGACCTCCTTAACTCTCTTGAGCAAGAACTTGCTCGCCGCCGCTTTGGCCCACCGGTACGTTTAGAAATTGAAGAAGGCATTGATCAACATTTGCTAAAGACTCTGTGCGAAGAGCTAGATATAAATCCTGCAAACGTACTTTCCCTCCCTGCGCCATTAGATTTAACTGATCTCACTAAAATTGCAGATTTAGATCTACCAAAATTGAAGTTTCCAGCATTTAGATCACGAACTGTGGCATCGCTTAGTGAAGTTGATTCTGAAGAACCAGATCTATTCTTTGCCGCAATTCGCCAAGGCGAGATTTTGCTCCATCACCCTTATGAATCCTTTACTTCATCGGTGGTTCAGTTTCTTCAACATGCAGCCCAAGATCCTGATGTTTTAGCGATCAAACAGACGCTCTATCGAACCTCGGGTGATTCGCCAATCATTGAAGCGTTGATCGAAGCCGCAGAAGCAGGAAAGCAAGTCTTAGCGGTTGTTGAGATCCGGGCACGCTTTGATGAGCAAGCAAATGTGCGTTGGGCACGAAAGTTAGAAGCAGCTGGTGTGCATGTGGTTTACGGATTGATGGGACTTAAAACTCACGCCAAATTATCGCTAGTCGTTCGCGATGAAGCTCAAGGACTTCGCCTTTACTGCCATATCGGAACTGGAAATTACAATCCAAAGACCGCAAGATTCTATGAGGATCTAGGAATCCTGAGCGCCGATCCAGTTTTAACTGAAGATCTAACAAAGTTATTTAATCAACTGTCGGGTTTTGCTCCTCACTCAACTTATTCAAGGCTTCTAGTTGCTCCACGCACCCTACGCACTGGCTTGCTAGAAAAAATCGAAAATGAAATTGCAAATGCGAAGGTTGGCAAGCCAGCCGGCATTCAGATGAAGCTAAATTCACTACTTGATGAAGAATTTGTAGAAGCGCTATATCAAGCATCAGCTGCCGGTGTGAAAATCGATTTAATCATCCGCGGTATCTGTGCAATTCGCCCCGGCATAAAAGGTTTATCTGAAAATATTCGAGTTCGCTCGATTCTCGGAAGATTCCTTGAGCATTCACGTATTTATCACTTCGTTAACGGTGGAGATGATGAATACTGGATCGGCAGCTCAGATCTAATGCACCGCAACCTTGATCGACGTGTAGAAAGTTTGGTGCGTATCGAGCGCCCAGCGCATAAGAGTTCGCTGCAAGAGCTAATTGATCTTTCGATTAGCGACGAAACGGCAAGCTGGCATCAGGAAGCTGATTCTTGGACTCGAGTTACTACAAATAAATCAGGAGAACCTTTGCAAGATTTGCAGGGTATTTACGTAAAGCGTTATCGAAAGGCTAGGCCATGAGTAAAGAAGATGGCGCACCGCTGATACAAGCCGCAGGCGCTGTCTTATGGCGTAAAAATTCTGAATCTGAGATCGAGATTGCAGTAATTCACCGACCTCGTTATGACGATTGGTCACTTCCTAAAGGCAAAGTTGAAAACAACGAATCACACATCGCCACCGCCTATCGCGAAGTTTTAGAAGAGACTGGTTACACATCTACTTTTGGTCCTGAAATTGGTGTCGTTGTGTACAAACTAGAAGGCGCGCCTAAAGAAGTTCGCTATTGGGCGGCGCAAGCAAGTGATATTCAAGAAGGATTTCCGAATCCAGGAGAGGTAGATCAACTTGAATGGCTTTCACCAAAGCTAGCTAAAGAGCGTCTGACAAATAAAGATGATCGAAAGATTGTTGATTACTTCTTGGAGTTTGGTACAGATACCTTCCCAATCATTTTGTTGCGCCATGCCAAAGCGCTTAAGCGCACTGAGTGGAGCGGTGATGATGGCGATCGCCCGCTTGAACACAAAGGTCAGTTACAGGCGAAGCGATTGCTTCCAATTTATTTTTCTTACGGCGCAAAAGAAGTTCACACATCAGATGCCCTGCGCTGCACCGAAACAGTTGAGCCAATGACGCGCGCTATGGAGATAACACCGATCTTCTCTGCCGATTTATCTGAATATGGATATGAGAAAGATAAAGAAGTCTCATTGGATTACATTCAAGATTTAATGAATCGCGGTATTCCAGCTCTAGTCTGTAGCCACAACCCAATAATTCCTAAGTTAGTTAAGAAGTTAGTTGGCAAAAAGTACTTTAAATCCATGGATCGCGAACTTGAGCCTGCTCAAGCAATCATCTTGCATTGCCGCGGTGGAGAAGTTATTGCCTGCGATTGGATAGACGAACCCATTGTTTAAGGAACTAACGTTCCATCCAGTCTAGCCAGCGTAAAACAATGCCTTCGCGTAAGGCCCAAGGGCAGATCTCAAGTTCATTGATATGTAAACGTTCCATTGTTGTCCGGGCAACGATGGCGCCGGCAACTATCTGCCGCGCCCGGCTCTGAGAAACACCTGGGAGCTCGGCGCGTTCCTTGTTAGACATTTCCTGAAGCTTAGGAATCATTTTTGTGAGCGAGTTAATCTTTAGATACTTTGGATTGTCATCAAACCAATGTTCGCCAAGACGAGCCAGAGTTCTGAACGTCTTACTGGTTGCAACGAAATGATCTGCGATATGTTCCATAATATCGTCTGGTATCGAACTCTTTACGGACTCAATTACATAACTTTCTAAAGCCTTTATCTCTTTCGAAGTGTGTGGATCTGAAGAGAGATATTCGCGTGTCAGACGTGATGCGCCAAGCGGCAAGGAAACAGTTGCTTCGGCGCTCTCGTCATCACCGACAGCAATTTCAAGCGATCCGCCGCCAATATCTAAAACCAAAAGTCTTCCGCTTGACCAACCAAGCCAGCGACGTACCGCAAGAAATGTCATACGCGCTTCATCATCACCAGATAGCACTTGCAAGTCGATCTCAAACTTCTTATTTATTTCCTGCAATATTTCTTTGCCGTTTTTAGCATCACGGATAGCTGATGTCGCAAAAGCCAAGATTTCTTCGGTCTTGAACTCTTTAGCGTGTGAAATTGCATCGGCGATTGCAGTTTCAAGTAGTTCGACCCCTGCCGCAGTTATCTCCCCAGAAATATCTAAGTATTCGTGAAGACGTAGTTCTACTTTTTGATTAGTTGCTGGGCTTGGACGTGCGCCGGGATGGGCATCAACTACTTGGAGGTGGACAGTATTAGATCCCACATCTAAAACGCCCAATCGCATGCGGCCAAACCTACCTGTCTAAGGCCCCTATCTCGTTGATTTTTA
>JBIIRS010000044.1:0-8187 GCA_044341425.1 Candidatus Planktophila sp.
CTAACTAGTCTTGCTCGTTCCCTGAAGCAACCGGAATAAAGAGCGTTGAGCGGTAATAAGCCAGTTCCGCGATCGAATCTTGGATATCTCCGAGCGCGCGATGATTGCCCGTTTTGGCTGGGGCTGCAAAATAGGTCTTGGGATACCAACGCCTTGCCAACTCTTTAATCGATGAAACATCGACGGTTCGGTAGTGCAGGTATTCATTAAGGCGGGGCATATCGCGCGCAATGAAGTTGCGATCAACACCGACAGAATTTCCGGCCAGTGGTGACTTACCTGCCACTGTTTCAGTGGATTCAAGATATTTAATGATTGCATCCTCGGCTTGACTTGCAGTTACGCCATTTGGAATTTCAGTGATCAACCCTGATGTGGTGTGCATTTGGGTTACGTAATCATTCATGCCCGCCAACTTTTCAGGAGTGGTTGCGATCACAAGATCAACTCCATCACCGATGACATTGAGGTCTGAATCGGTGACCAAGACGGCGATCTCAACCAAGGCATCAGATGCCAAGTCGAGTCCGGTCATCTCGCAATCGATCCAGATCAGGTGGGGCAGTGGTGTAGTCATGTGCGCCTGGCTGGAATCGAACCAGCGACAACTCGCTTAGAAGGCGAGTGCTCTATCCGACTGAGCTACAGGCGCCTGCAGGGTCGATAGTTAATTGTACCGAAACCAACCACTAAGGTTTTCTCCATGGCTGAGTTCATTTACACGATGAAAAAGGCGCGCAAAGCGCATGGTGAAAAGGTGATTCTCGACGATGTCACCTTGATGTTCTATCCCGGAGCAAAGATTGGCGTGGTCGGCCCTAACGGCGCCGGTAAGTCAACGGTCTTGCAGATCATGGCGGGGCTGCAACAGCCTTCAAATGGCGAGGCATATCTGACACCTGGTTACACCGTCGGCATCTTGATGCAGGAACCAATTTTAAATGAAGAGAAAAATGTAATTGATAACGTTAAAGAAGGCGTCGCTGAAACTGTTGCAATGCTCGATCGCTTTAATGCAATCAGCGATGAGATGTCACAGCCCGATGCTGATTACGACAAGTTGCTCGCTGAAATGGGAAATCTGCAAGAACAACTAGATCACCGCAATGCCTGGGAACTTGATTCGCTTCTTGAGCAGGCGATGGATGCGCTTCGCTGCCCACCAGCCGATGCCGATGTAAAGGTTTTATCTGGTGGAGAAAAGCGCCGCGTTGCACTTTGTAAGTTGTTGTTAGAGGCGCCAGATCTTTTGCTTCTCGATGAGCCAACTAACCACCTTGATGCCGAATCAGTACTTTGGCTCGAACAACATTTAAATAAATACGCCGGCGCAGTCGTTGCGATCACGCACGATCGTTACTTCTTGGACAACGTTGCGCAATGGATTCTCGAACTCGATCGCGGCCGTGCTTATCCATATGAAGGTAACTACTCAACTTATCTAGAGACAAAGGCAACTCGTCTAAAGATTGAAGGACAGAAAGATGCCAAGCGCGCTAAGCGTTTAACTGAAGAACTTGAATGGGTTCGCCAGAACGCTAAGGGGCGCCAAGTTAAATCAAAGGCGCGTCTTGCACGTTACGAAGAAATGGCGGCAGAGGCCGACAAGATGCGTAAGTTGGACTTTGATGAAATTCAGATTCCACCTGGGCCACGTCTTGGAAATGTTGTAGTTGAGGTAGAGAACTTGGTTAAGGGATTTGGCGATCGCATCCTGATCGATAACCTCTCATTTACTTTGCCTCGCAACGGAATCGTTGGTGTTATCGGACCTAACGGCGCCGGAAAGACAACGCTCTTTAAAACAATCTTAGGTTTAGAGCAGCCAGATTCTGGAACTGTAAAGATTGGCGAAACTGTAAAGATCGCCTACGTCGATCAGTCACGTGGTGGCATTGATGGCTCTAAATCTCTTTGGGAGGTCGTCTCCGATGGTTTGGATTTCATCAAGGTCGGCCAAGTAGAAATGCCATCTCGCGCCTATGTTTCAGCCTTTGGATTTAAAGGTCCAGATCAGCAGAAGAAAGCCGGCGTGCTATCTGGCGGTGAACGTAACCGCTTGAACTTGGCGCTGACTCTTAAGCTCGGTGGAAACCTATTGCTTCTCGATGAGCCAACAAACGATCTTGATGTTGAAACACTTGGATCACTTGAAAATGCGCTCCTAGAATTTCCAGGTTGCGCTGTTGTGATCTCCCACGATCGTTGGTTCCTTGACCGTGTAGCAACGCACATCTTGGCCTACGAAGGCGATTCCAATTGGTTCTGGTTTGAAGGAAACTTCGAATCCTATGAAGAGAACAAGATCTCACGTCTTGGCGCAGATGCAGCACGTCCGCATCGCGCTACCTACCGAAAGCTCACCCGCTAATGAAGTACTTAAATAAACAATTTGTTCGTTGGGATGATCTCGACGCATTCGGGCACGTCAATAACGCAAAATACTTAACCTTTGCGCAAGAAGCTCGCTTCTTATGGTCAACCGAGGAATTCTCGAAAGCGATGCGCGAATCTTCTTTAATTGAGATGGTTGTCGCGCGTGCTGAAGTTGATTTCGTTGAACCCATTTATGACGGTGGACGATTCGTTGATGTAGAGATATCTGTTGAGAAAATTGGAAACACTTCATTCGTTCTGTTCTACACGATCTCTGATGGCGGCAAAGTTTTTGCAAAGATCAAAACCGTACAAGTGGCTGTTTCCTTAGAGACTAAGAAATCACGCCCATTAACCGATACCGAACGAGAATTTCTCGGCCGATACATGGAGTCCAATTAATTGACTCACCCGCTTGCATCTCGAAAAGAGCGCCCTTGGTGGCGCGATGCCGTCACTTATCAAATCTATATTCGCTCATTTGCCGATAGCAATGGCGATGGCATAGGCGACGTTGAAGGAATCCGTTCGCGCCTTCCATATCTAAAGAAACTTGGCGTTGATGCAATCTGGATAACGCCTTGGTACCCATCGCCACAGAAAGATCATGGCTACGACGTCTCCAATTTCATGGATATCGAGCCGCAGTACGGAACCTTGCAAGATGCCGAACGTTTGATCAGAGAAACTCACGATCATGGCTTGAAGTTAATTGTCGATATCGTTCCAAACCATTCCAGCGATCAACACCAATGGTTTCAGGCAGCGTTAAAGTCAGCGCCAGGTTCTGCAGAACGTGCGCGCTATGTATTCCGCGACGGCAAAGGTCCAAACGGTGATTTACCGCCAAACAATTGGGAAGCTGTATTCGGTGGACCTGCTTGGGAACGTGTAATCGAATCTGATGGAAAACCAGGGCAGTGGTACTTACATTTATTTGCGATTGAGCAACCAGATTTCGATTGGGAACATCCTGAAGTTCGTAAGCACTTCGAAGATGTACTGAAGTTCTGGCTAGATCGCGGCGTTGATGGATTCCGTATCGATGTTGCGCACGGAATGATCAAATATCCAGGTCTGCCAGATATTCCGGAAGGCAAGAAGTCTTCTGAAATGCTTGCGCCCCATGAACGCCCATTCTGGGATCAAGAAGGTGTGCACGATATCTATCGCTCATGGCGCAAGATCTTGGATTCGTATTCAGGCGATCGCATGGCAGTTGCCGAAGCTTGGGTAAGTCCTGCAGAACGTATCGCTCGCTATGTCCGATGCGATGAGCTGCATAACTCGTTTAACTTTGAAATGTTAACCACTTTGTGGGAAGCAGATTTGATTAAGAACAAGATTGATATTTCGATTAAAGCGCTGGCTGAAGTAGGTGCACCATCTTCATGGGTATTTAACAACCATGATGTTGTTCGCTCGGTGGATCGCTTAGATCTGGGTTTAACAAATGACGGCACATCAACTTTTACTCGCCAAGGCGATCCCACTAAGTTCGATATTGCCCGCGGTACGTTGCGTGCAAAGAGTGCAACGTTGATGTCACTCTCGCTTCCTGGCGGAACATACCTTTACCAAGGTGAAGAACTCGGACTTCCTGAAGTACGCGATATTCCGGAAGATCGTTTAACAGATCCGCGATGGAAGATGAGCGGTTACGTTGACCGTGGTCGCGATGGTTGTCGCGTACCTCTTCCTTGGAAAAGTGAGCCAGCTGGTGGTTTTGGTTTTTCTACAAATGAATTGTTGGAACTTGATCAAGCCTGGTTGCCACTAAGTCCTTGGATGGGGAATTTCTCGGCCGAGTCGCAAGATGGCGTTGCTGGTTCGACTCTTACCTTCTACCAAGAAGCTTTGGCTATTCGTAAAACAGAAGAAGGCCTTGGTGATGGATCAATGCAATGGATCGATGCCGGCAGAGATGTAGTTGCGTATTCACGTGCAGGAAACTTTGCTTGCTATATCAACTTTGGCGCCGCGCTAGAACTTCCTGAAGGATCGAAAGTTTTGATATCGAGTGGACCGCTAGCAAGTAACTCTCTACCGACAGATACCGCTGTCTGGTTGCGGCTTAAATCCTGATGCCAAATACTTTAGTTCAGCAGAAAGTTGTTAAGACTCTCGCCAGCGCCCAAGTATTGAGTGGCGTTGGTACTGCAGGCACTGTTGCAGCGGGATCACTTTTGGTTGCTTCAATCAGCAATTCGGAGACTTTGGCTGGCCTGGCTCAAACCAGCGCAGTACTTGGCGCAGCAGCGTTGGCTTTGCCACTTGCGCGGATTACTGCAAAAGGTGGAAGGCGCGCAGCGTTATCAATCGGATACTTCGCAGGATTTGTCGGATCAATATTTGCAATCTGGGGAGGAAGTTCTAGAAATCTAACTCTGATGTTGATTGGGACTTTTCTTGTGGGCGCAGCATCTGCGGCCGCCTACCAAGCAAGATTTGCGGCAATTGATTTAGCAACAGATGAGACCCGTGCCAAACAACTTTCCTTTGTAGTTTGGGGATCGACAATTGGTGCTGTAGCTGGGCCAAATTTAATGCAACCCTCTGGAAACTTTGCCGAAAGCATTGGGCTACCACGTTTAGTTGGACCTTATTTAATTTCTGCATTCACCTTGGCAGCTGCAACTTTAGTAATTACATTCTTCTTAAATCCAGATCCATATCTATTGGCAAATAAAGATCTACCTAGCCAGAAAGAGAAAGGTGCCACGAAGAAAGCGCTTTCTCATATTCTGAGCAACCCAACAGCGCTCTTTGCTATCGCTGCCATCGCAATTGGCCACTTGGCCATGGTTTCGGTAATGGTTATGACACCAGTCCATATGGCGCACGTTGATGTGACTCTTACGGTTATTGGTCTCGTAATTAGCGTCCACGTACTAGGAATGTTCGCCTTCTCGCCAATAGTTGGTTCACTCAGCGACCGCTTAGGGCGAGTCCGCGTGATTCAAATTGGCTTAGCAATCCTCTTACTTTCGGCGGTAGTTTCAGGTGTTGCACGTGCAGATGATGCCTACACTCTCGGCGTCGGTTTATTTCTACTTGGACTTGGTTGGTCTTGTACTTTGATTGCTGGGTCTGCGCTCTTATCTGAAAGCGTTTCCGATACCTTTAAAGCATCTTCCCAAGGCGCTAGCGATCTGGTTATGAACTTGGCAGGCGCAGGTGGTGGTGCGATCGCCGGTGTAATCATCGGAACGCTTAGTTATGGCTGGCTCTGCTTTAGCGCAGCGGTGCCGGTAACAATCCTGGCTCTCCTTTCACTAAAGCTAAGGACCAAATAAGTGGTAACGTTTTATGAAGAAGTTGGGGGAGAAGCCTTCTTCAACGATTTCGTTTCACAGTTTTATGCTCGTGTTGCTACAGATCCGATCTTGCGCCCTATGTATCCTGAAAAAGATATGCATGGTGCTGCGCTTCGCTTGAAGATGTTCTTAGAACAATATTGGGGCGGGCCAACTACTTACTCTGATGAACGTGGACACCCACGGCTTCGGATGCGCCATGCGGGATTTCATATTGATCTTGCGGCGCGCGATGCTTGGCTTAACTGTGCCATGGGAGCGCTTGAAGGTATGGAGATGTCAGATGCTAATCGCGTGCAACTTCGCGAATATTTAGAGATGGCAGCACACGGGATGGTTAATTCTTCTGAGACGCATTCCCAATAACTAATATTTCGCCATTTCGTACATACCAAAGCACGCCATTTTTGTCGCGGATCGTTGTGATGCGAAGGCCGACCTTTTCAACAACTCCTTCGATCTCTAAAGTTGTTATTTGATCACCAACTCCATATTGATCTTCGATCAACATAAAGATTCCTGACAAAATATCGCGAACCAAAGTTTGTGCACCAAGGCCGATTGCAACGCCAATCACACCAGCGGATGCAATCACTGGACCTAAGTTAAATCCGAATTCACCCAAGATCATCGCTAGAGCAATGATCCAAACCGCCGCCTTTAAGATCGAAGTTAGAACTGAACCAGTTGTTCGGGCACGCTCGGATTGGCGTTTTGCAAAACCAGGGCCTGGCTTTAGATCAGCGGATGCAAGTTTGTTGACGGCCCGTTCGATTGCACGACGCCCGATGCTCTGGGCGATCCAAGCCGCCACCAGGACGCTAAATACACGAAGCGGGGCCCCGCTTAGCCATTCCAAGATATTGCGGGTCTGCTCGCTCATAACGCAAACTCTAACTAATTCTTTACCTAAAATTGACCTACAAATACCCCGATCCGCGCGAAATTAGTGCAAGATAAACCAATCGGCGCGAGCCACGCGCCTGAAGTAACTGGGGTAGCTATGTCTCGTGCGTTAGTTCTAAACGCCACCTATGAACCATTAGGTGTTGTTACAGAACGCCGTGCGCTGCTCTTGGTACTTAACACTCGCGCAACAATGGTTGAAGCATCCGGCAGCATCTTGCACTTCTCGCAAGGTCAGATCGAACTCCCATCTGTTATTCGCCTAAATAAATTTGTAAAGATTCCATACCGCCATGCTGTCCCACTTTCACGTCGTGCGATATTTGCGCGTGATGGTGGGCGCTGCGTTTACTGCAGTGCACCTGCAACATCGATTGATCATGTCATTCCGCGCTCTCGTGGCGGAGGACATAACTGGGAGAATGTTGTATCTGCTTGCCACAAGTGCAACCACTTAAAGGCTGATAAAGCGCTGAAAGAATTAGGTTGGAGACTTCGCTCACTTCCGCGCGAACCTGTTGGCGCTGCTTGGCGAATTCTTGGCACAGGTCGCACAGATACGCGTTGGCTTCCATACCTTGCGCCTTTTGGCGTGGCAGCAGCTACCGCTTAATTCGCTTAGACTTAGCCCCATGGCGATTAACCTGGCATCCGCAATTAATTTCTTATCTTTAGATAACCAAGAAGATGGCACCGTAGCTGGAGAAGGTTTAAGCGCAGTCGAAACCTTTGCTTACTTTTTCGCTGCACCAACCGCGCTCTTTATTTTGATCTCAGTTATTACATACGCATTGACTGGCGATCGTAAGAAGCCAAAGAGTTCGGCTTCAACAATAACCTCTATCGAGTAGCGTCAACGGCGCGCGCTTTAAGCGCACGCGTCATTGCATCGCGACCTTCAGTCACTGAACGGCGAAGCGCAATTGATGCATCTTTGCCTGTGACATCTAGCCAGTGCTGAGCCTTGGTGACAGTTACTTCGCTAATTGCCCAAACTGGGAAAGTCAGCGTTGCAGTTGTCTCGGCGATCTCAAAGCCCTTGGTCTCCCATACTTTCAGAATCGCATCAAAGTACTGATCTACGAAGCCTTCAAGTAGATCCCAGTGGATGCTCTCGTTAAATCCGCGGCACTTATATGAGTGAATAGTGTTGCTTAAATCATCTGTAGTAACTGATTTAAATGCTGCAACCTTCGCCTCTTTTGTAGGAATCGCTGCATGTGCGTAAGCAACATACTGCGTCCCGTGCGCAGTCTTATCGCGATCTCCCTCGGCTGTGATTTCACTTGGCCCGAAGATGCCACGCTTTACGCCGCAGATAAAGATGTACCAGCGAAGTTCTGCGTCAACAGTTAAGCCGGTTACCGAACCATCTAGCATCGCCTTTAAGCGATCTAGCTGCGCAGGTGTAACGGCGTTGTTTGCGAAGGCGCGTGCATATTGAAGTTGGTGATCGCTACCTGGCTTTGCACCATCAAGTAAAGCTTCCGCAGCGTTTGCAACTGCAAGGCGAATTGCTTCACGGTTCTTTGGTGCAACGTATGCCCAGATTGCGGTATCAATCTGCATAAATGTTGCTGTGATCATT
>JBIIRS010000046.1:0-7869 GCA_044341425.1 Candidatus Planktophila sp.
CCAAGCCTTTATAGCGCTGAATTGGTTCTTTCCACTTCTTGCCAGCCTTTTTAAATTCAGCAGTTAACTTCTTCATCTCATCATCTGAGTATGTGTAGATGTATTCACCCTTTTTGCCGCCGCTTCCCATTAGCTCGATGCGGTGAAGTGGTGGAATCGCAGCAAAGACGCGACCGTCATCGATCATCGGCTTCATGTAGCGGTAGAGAAGAGTTAGGAGCAAGCAACGAATGTGTGCGCCGTCAACGTCCGCATCAGACATCAAGATAATGCGGCCATAACGGGCATCGGCTAATTCAAATGATTTTCCTGAACCGGCGCCGATTACCTGAATGATTGATGCGCATTCAGAGTTATCGAGCATCTGGGAAAGTGAGGCTTTTTGTACGTTAAGGATCTTGCCGCGAATAGGCAGGATCGCCTGGAATTCAGAGTTACGCGCCGCCTTGGTTGTGCCAAGTGCAGAATCACCTTCGACAATTAGAAGTTCGGTGCGAGTTACATCTTCTGAACGGCAATCAGAGAGCTTGGTAGGAAGGGCTGATGATTCGAGGGCGTTCTTGCGGCGCTGTAGATCTTTATGAGTTCGAGCCGAAATACGTGTACGTGATGCTGCAGCAACTTTTTCAAGTATCAATCGGCCATTGGCCTTATCGATACGACGAGTTGTGTTGAAGAATTCTTTCATCTTGTCGGCAACTACTGCAGAGACGATACGTGTTGCAGCCGCTGTGCCGAGAACTTCTTTGGTCTGTCCTTCAAACTGTGGCTCAGACATACGCACTGTGATGACGGCGGTGAGGCCTTCCATGATGTCATCTTTAATTACATCGGCTTCATTCTTCTTCAGAGTGCCGGTGCTACGAAGGGATTCATTAAATGCTTTAGTGATCGCGCGCTCGAAACCTAGAACGTGGGTTCCACCCTTTGGGGTAGAGATGATGTTTACGAATGAGTGAACGGTGGCATCGAAGCCATCGCCCCACTTCATCGCAATATCTACTTCCATATCGCGTTCTACTTCTGTTGAAACCATGTGGCCTTTATCGTCAAGAACTGGAACAGTCTCTTGGTAATGGCCGGTGCCATAAATACGAATTACTTCGCCTACTGGTTCATCAGGTTGTAAGAATTCGCAGAACTCGGAGATTCCGCCCTTGTGATAGAAAGTTTGAGTTGTTACAGCTTTGGTGCGATTATCATTAACAATCAGCGTTAAGCCTGGAACTAAGAATGAGGTCTGACGTGCGCGAGCGTAAACTTCTTCGATATCAAGAGATGCTTCCTTTAAGAAGATCTGGCGATCTGCCCACCACTTGATTCGTGTACCCGTAACTTTTGCAGAAACTTTTCCAATTGTGCGAAGGCCCGATTGCGGTGTGAACTCTGCCTTTGGTCCATCGCCATCGAAGATGCCGGCAACGCCGCGCTTAAATGACATCCAGTAAATTTTTCCATTGCGATCTACTTCCGCATCAAGACGTTCGGCGAGTGCGTTTACAACTGAAGCGCCAACACCGTGCAAGCCGCCCGATGCAGCGTATGAACCGCCGCCGAACTTTCCGCCTGCGTGCAACTTTGTAAGAACAACTTCAACGCCTGTTAGACCAGTTTTTGGTTCTTTATCAACGGGAATACCGCGACCATCATCGTGTACTTCAATGGAACCATCGGCCTCTAAATTAATTTCAATTTTCTTACAGTGACCTGCGAGTGATTCATCTACTGAGTTATCGATAATTTCCCAGAGGCAGTGCATGAGTCCGCGTGAATCGGTGGAACCGATATACATACCTGGGCGTTTGCGAACTGCATCAAGTCCTTCTAGTACTGCAAGGTCTTTGGCGGTATAGGAATCTTCGGCGTCGCCTAAAGCGGTGAGATCTAACTGATCTCCAGCATCTTTAGAATTCTTGGCGGCCACGGAGGCAAAGGTTATCGGCGTAGTTGCAAGGATCTTGCGATAACGCGCCGTAATAGTCTCAAATATTGGTAAATCCGCCATATCTTGGGGAATACGGTGAATTGCAACGCAAAAGTAACAATATTCCTCCATTTATTTCCTGCGGGGAATAAAGAGACATGGTTTGATGTTCCATAAGAAGTACCACTTCCCACCTAAATGAACGGAGAGCGCGATGACCGAGCAAGTAATCCTCGAATCCACACCTCTTAATGCACTTGATCGTTGCGATCGTTGCGGCGCTCAGGCATATGTGCGAGCAACCCTCGCAACAGGTGGAGAGCTAATGTTCTGTGCACATCACGGCAAGGAATACGCTGAAAAGCTAAAGGCTGTGGCTGTTGCAATCCAAGACGAGTCAGAGCGCTTGGTTGAATCTAAGAATTAATTAGTTATTCTCTTTAAGAAGACCCTTGTGCGATCCGTCGCAGAAGGGTTTTTCTTTTGATTGACCACATCCACAGAACTTTGGATTTTCCAAAGTCTCCAGAACGTTGCCATCAGCATCAACCATTTCAACTTCTCCGGTTATGCGGATAGAACCGCTCTTGGGATTTATGAAGATCTTTGGCTTATCCACGTTAGAACTCGATTGCTTTCTAATCTGGTTTTAATCTAGATAATCGCGAAGTGATTGCGAACGTGATGGGTGGCGCAACTTCGACATCGTCTTAGATTCGATCTGGCGGATACGTTCGCGAGTAACCCCGTGAACCTTGCCGATCTCATCAAGTGTCTTTGGCTGACCATCTGTAAGGCCGTAACGAGCCTTGATTACATCTGCTTCGCGGTTGGTTAGGCCTCCTAAGACCTGCATCAACTGCTCTTGCAAGATTGTGAAAGTTACAGATTCTTCAGGCTTAACCGCTTCAGAGTCTTCAATGAGATCTCCGAATTCAGAGTCTCCTTCTTCGCCGAGTGGTGTGTGAAGTGAGATTGGCTCGCGGCCGTACTTCTGAACTTCAACAACCTTTTCAGGTGTCATATCAAGTTCTTTAGCGAGCTCCTCTGGTGTTGGTTCGCGGCCGAGATCTTGCAACATCTGGCGCTGAACACGTGCCAACTTGTTGATGACTTCAACCATGTGAACCGGAATACGGATTGTGCGCGCCTGGTCGGCCATCGCGCGAGTGATCGCCTGACGGATCCACCAAGTTGCATAGGTAGAGAACTTGTAACCCTTTGTGTAGTCGAACTTTTCAACTGCACGGATAAGACCAAGGTTTCCTTCTTGAATTAGATCAAGGAATAACATGCCGCGACCGGTGTAACGCTTTGCAAGGGATACAACAAGACGAAGGTTGGCTTCAAGCAAGTGGTTCTTAGCGCGCTTGCCATCTTCAACGATCCATTCAAGCTCGCGCTTGAACTTCTTCTCCATTTTCTTATCTTCTTTAATCTTCTCTTCGGCAAAGAGGCCCGCTTCAATACGTGTTGCCAGTTCTACTTCGAGTTCAGCGTTAAGAAGTGCAACGCGGCCGATCTGCTTTAGATAATCCTTAACTGGGTCAGCTGTTGCGCCAGCAGTCATAACTGTCTGGGCAGGTGCATCATCTTCTTCAGAGGCCTTTAGCGTGAAGGCATTTTCTTCATTGCCAGATGCCTCTTCAGCCAGGTTTACAACGCGCGGCTGATTAGATTTATCTTCTGCTTCAGTGTCGATGATTTCAGCGACTTCAGCGATCAGAGTTTCTACATCTTCAAGTTCGACTTCTTCGACAACGATCTCGTTGCCTTCATCATCTAGAACAATTGCAGCCTTAGCAGCCTTACCTTCGCTCTTAGGGGCAACAGGTGCTGGAGGTGGCGCGATAAGTGCGAGTTGTGCCTTAGATAAAATTCGCGCAGATGTTCCGAGCCCGCCCTTGCGTGCTTTCTCAGAATCAGTTGCAATTACTTCATCAAGGTGGCGCGCTTCTTGGGCGAGCGCTAAAAATTCTTTCTTAACTGCCTTGCGGTAATTATCGATGCCGCTTGCTGCAAGTGTTTCGACGATCTCTTTGTGGCGAGCGACGTCGTTCTTCAAATTTACAAGTTGCTGTACTTCCTTGGCAGATAAATCTTTCTTCAGCGCAACCTTTACCGGCTTAACTGGTTTAGCAGCAGCCTTCTTTACAGGCTTAGCTGCGACCTTCTTCGCTGGGGCTTTCTTTACAGCAGCCTTCTTCGCTGGCGCTTTCTTAGCTGGAGCTTTTTTTGCTGCCTTTTTAGCAACGCTCTTTTTTGCAGGAGCTTTTTTCACCACTTATGCCGCCTTCGCTTTGTTTTTGAGCGCACTAAATACAGCCACAATTATCCTTTGGTTTTTTCGAACTATCTTCGAAACTTTTGTTTCGAACTGCTCGAAGCGATGTCTATATTATACTCAGCGCTTTCCCGATTGCAGCGCCAACTGACTCAGATTCGACCAAAAAGCCATCGTGTCCGAAGTCCGATGAGATAGTAATTAGCGGTTCTGCGCGCGGAACGAGCTCGGCAACCTCAACCTGAAGTCGAGGTGGGAAGAGGCGATCGGTATCGATTGAGACCACAACGGCCGGAATCTTGATCGATTCCAGCGCCGCTACGACTCCCCCGCGATCTCGGCCGACATCATGGGATGCCATCGCCGAAGTTAGCGAGATATAGGTATTGGCATCGAAGCGCTTGGCCAATTTATCGGCCTGGTGATCCAAATAAGACTCAACTGCATAGCGCCCGGTGTCATCGCCCTGCATCTGGCGGCCAAAGCGCAGATCCATCTCGGATTCGGTGCGATATGTCAGGTGCGCGATGCGTCGGGCTATTCCTAGACCTTCGATTGGGCCCTTTGCTTGCTCGTAATAATCACCACTATTGAAATTTGGATCGCTCTTAATTGCACGGATTTGAACTGAGAATCCACCGATCTGATCTCCTGTTGCAACAGCAGAGGAGCCGATCGTACAAATTGCGCCGACGCGGTCGGGGTATTGAATCGCCCATTCCAGCGAGCGCATTCCGCCAAGAGATGGGCCAACGGCTAAGCGATATTTCTTAATTCCAATTGCATCGCTAAATAAGATTTCAGCAGCGGCCATATCGCGCACTGTGACAACTGGAAAACGAGAACCGTAACGCTTTCCATCAGGTGCGATACTCGATGGGCCAGTACTTCCCTGACAACCACCAATTACATTCGGGCAGACGATGAAATATTTATCGGTATCAAAGGGCAGACCTGGGCCAACCATATTTGGCCACCAACTAGTTACATCAGACCAACCGGTCATCGCATGGTTAATCAAAATCGCATTATCTTTTGCAGCGCTTAACGTGCCCCAAGTTTGATAAGCGATCGTGATATCCGGCAGCGTCTCGCCGCTTTCCAGTAAGAGAAAACCGATCTTTACAAATTTGCGATCGCCGGGCTCGTGGCTTTCTAGCCATGCCCCTGTAACTGCTGTAGTAATCGAGTTCGACATTTAATTCCTTCACGCACTTGCTCACATCGTGTGATGCAAACCTGGTCGTCACCCGGAGCACCCCACCGCGGTGGAGGGTTGCCGTCTAATCAGCCGGGGCTATCGATTAGAGCTCGTGACCTGGGGGTAAGTCTAACCCAAAAATTCCAGCGCAGACTTTGGGATGCAACTCTCGCCGCATTGCGGCAAAGGAAGCCGGCGGCCATCCCGCGGTAAAGACGCGTCGCAGTAAGAGCGCCAGGGAATATCCATTGGCATCCTCCAGTGCACGATCTAAGGCGCGGTGGGCAAGTGCGCCATCACCGCTTTCATATGCCAGGGCTGCACACAGCGATGCAATCGGCGCCACATATCCCTTAGGTGCGATTCGCATTAGGTGTCGCCACATCTGGAAGTAGGTATCAACGTTCTCTTCGTCATGGCTGCCGAGTGCAAAGTCGCGCACCTGGATATCACTTAACCGACCGATAACTCTTGCGGTGAGTTCGAGATCTTGGCCAATCCGCCCACTGGCAAATTCACCTGCTAAATCAATTACCGCAGTTGCCCCATCGCGTTGTAACTTCGACAAATCCTTTACATCTTTCCTAACCGCAAAACTTTCTACTAAATCGCACCACTTTTCTTCGGCAGCAACGGGCAGTGATGAAATTGAATCGGTGAGCGCTTGTAGATTGGCAAAGGGCATCGCTCGTCCTGCAACCACATGCTCAACAGCGATGCGTGAACCATCGATCTCGGGGATTAAGTTTCCTTCCGCAGGACAACAACTTTGATCCTGGCAGAGAACCGAGCGATAACGTCCACCTTGGATAAGTAGTGACTCATCGGTTGCAATATCGATCCGCGTTAACGCAGCGCTGGCATCGGCTAGAACTACTTCCCCATCGCTGCGATCACTTGGAACATAAGCAACTAATAACGCCCCAGTTGCCGAATCTCGCTGCAGATGTGAGGCCAATAAATCGTATGCACCTTCTGGAAGATCAACGGGGTAATCAATCCGCATCGCCATTCCGACAGCGTTATCTTTAATCGAGACCACAACTAACGAATCTTCTGGGTGATAACCGATTAGAAAAGGAATAGCAGCAAGTAGGTCATGTGGTGATGTAAGCGTGGTCATCTCTCTCAATTCATAAAGCGGGTTGGAGCTGCCACCACGGTGATAGTCAGCGCTGAAACTTTTTTGATTTGGCCGGTAATGGCGCGTTCTACGGCGTTGTGAGAAAAACTGCCGTTCCAGGTAGTTGTTAACAGCACGGGATAAATGCCAGGCTGCGAATAGATATGTGTGATCTTGCCTTCGGGAAATGGTCCGCCTGGATCAGTTGTCGCGAGAAAAGAACCATCGCCAAATGACCATACATATGAAGGACGCAGTACAACATCAATGGTTTCGCCAATTAAATTAACCTGAGTGCGAAAGACTGAAGGTAGGTCATTCCAGAAATAGACCGGGGTATGAATCAACGGTTTGAAATTTGGCTGATAAGAAATGCCGCCTGTGGGAAGTGACTTACTCAAGCGATCGCTTAACGATGTTGCTGCAACAACTTTCGGTGGCGCCTTTTTAACTGGCTTCTTTGCAGGTTTTGCTGCTGCCTTCTTAATAGGTGCAACAACTTTCGGCTTTACAACCGGCTTTGGTTTAGTAACCACTTTTGGCTTGGCAACAACCTTTGGCTTAACAACTTTGGGTTTAGTCACCTTGCTAGAACTCGGGCCACTTCCCTTTCGCGCTTCAATAACCAATTGCCCGTCTTGGGTATAGACATCAACACAGGCTTTGACGCAATCTGCTGCGTGTGAAGTGGGAGTTTGTAGAGAAATTACCAACGCTGTAATCAGAATTAATCGGATCTTCATCTGCGGGAAGATAGATCTAGCAACTGATAGAAAACGTCCCGCGCCTGTTACATGTGGATAGTTAACGGCTCATATGGAATGGTAGGAACATGGCTGCGCGCGATGGAGATGGTTGGGTCGAGTGCAGTTGCGGCTCTAAACATTGGGGCTTGCATGGCGCAGCAGGTTTGCTTATCTATCGCGATGGTTCAATCCTGTTACAACACCGCGCGCCATGGGTTCATAACGGTGATACTTGGGGAATCCCAGGCGGTGCGCGTGATTCGCATGAAAGCGTTATAGATGGCGCGATCCGCGAAGCCGTTGAGGAGACCGGAATCGATCCACAGCAGTTAACCCCGCGCCAAACCCATAACGATAACCACGGTAATTGGTCTTATGACACCGTAATCGCTGAGGCAACCGACGAACTTGTGGCGCAAGAGTTAAATGATGAATCACACGAAGTGCGTTGGGTCTTATTCGATGATGTAACCCGATTGCCTTTGCATTCCAGTTTTGCAAAATCTTGGCCAGTACTGCGTGAAAAGTTAGAGTTCCTTATTCAATCTGCGCAGTGATTCGCGTACAACTTCACCATCGCTGGTGCGCCAG
>JBIIRS010000045.1:0-8144 GCA_044341425.1 Candidatus Planktophila sp.
TAAAGAAGCGCCAGCCTTAGCAATCACCTTAATTGGCGTAACCGTTGATCATCAATTACAAAGTGGCTCAGCAGATCAAGCGAAGAAAGTTCAAAGCGCTTTAAAGGAAATGGGTTATCAAGAGGTATTAATCGAAAAAGTCACAGTAGAAGAAAAATCTGGATTAGAGGCCGATGCTCGTACAGCGCGATATACCGCTCTTGATTCTGTCGCCCATGCATACGGCGCTTCGCAAATTTTTCTCGGACATACTCGTGATGATCAAGCCGAAACAGTTCTGCTCGGATTAGCGCGTGGTTCTGGCACGCGTTCACTTTCTGGAATGGCAGTTGTAAATGGAAAGTATGCGCGCCCGTTTTTAAACTTAACTCGTGAACAAACGGTTGCTGCGTGCAGTGAAGCAGAGCTACAACCTTGGAACGATCCGCATAATGAAAATGAAAAGTTCACTCGAGTAAAAGTGCGAAATAAAGTTTTACCAGTTATGGAATCAGAGATTGGTCCCGGTATTGCAGCTGCGCTCTCCCGCAGTGCAGCCATTTTGCGCGATGATGCCGATGCCTTAGATGAGATGGCGCAAGCGGTTATCTCGCGCGTGGATCTCAAAGATCTAGATTGCGCAGCTCTTGCCGAACTCCCGAGAGCGATCCGCTCTCGGATTTTGCGGGCGGCGATCTATGCGGCAGGGGCTCCTGGTGGCTCGATAAGCGCAGATCACCTCGCCGCCGTTGAGGCGCTGATCACTTCTTGGCGCGGACAAGGGGAGGTGAGCCTGCCGGGTGGTGTGAAGGTTGCCCGGATTTCGGGCAGACTTTCGCTCTTGGCCCGTCCAAATTGATCACCTCATAACCACATGAAGGAGTCCTTAAGTGGATCTAGCTGCAGTCGGCACAGATGTTGAACGCGTAATCGTTACTGAAGATCAGCTTCGCGAAAAAGTTGCAGAGCTTGCTGCGCGCGTTGATGCAGATTACAAAGACCGCGACTTACTTCTTGTAGGTGTTCTTAAAGGCGCAATCATGGCGATGGCCGATTTAACTCGCGCTATGCAACGCCATATCGAAATGGATTGGATGGCGGTTTCTTCATATGGATCTGGCACAAAATCCAGTGGCGTCGTTCGTATCTTGAAGGATCTCGATCGCGATATCACTGGCCGCAATATTTTGATCGTTGAAGATATTGTCGATTCTGGTCTTACGCTTTCTTGGCTACGCGCTAATTTAATGTCACGTGGCGCAGCCAGTGTTGAAATTCTAGCGATCTTGCGTAAACCAGAAGCGGCAAAAGTTGAAGTTGATTGCAAATATGTTGGCTTTGATATACCAAAAGATTTCGTAGTTGGCTACGGACTTGATTATAACGAGAAGTATCGCAACCTCTCCTTTATCGGTGTGCTCGCAAAGCACATGTACTCGTAAGGACGGCGCTCTCGCTCATGGAGAAGAAGAAAATTGATGGCAAGAATTTGCTAAAGAAGAAAAGTTCTACGGCGACTAAGAACGAAAAGAAGACCCCCAAGAAAGCGCCGACTACCCGCGCTGGAAAGATTCTTCGCGGTCCGCTCCTCTGGATAGTTGTCGCGATCATGGCGGTCACAATCTTCGGACAAATCACCGGAGCCGGTAATCGTTATACCCAAATTGATACTTCACGCGCACTCGCTGCAATTTCACAATCCGAAGTTGAATCTGCGGTTCTAATCGATAGATCACAGAAGATTCGTTTGATCTTAAAGCCAGGTGTATTAATCAAGGGCGATAGCAAAGTTGAAGCTTCATATATTGCGCGCCAAGAACCAACGCTTATCGATGCGCTAAGCGCGAATTCGCCTGCAAAAGGCTGGACCGTTGAAGTTCCATCACAGTCGTTATTTATTTCATTCCTATTTTCAATATTCCCAATTCTTTTAATTGGCTTCTTGTTCTTCTTCTTGATGAGCCGGGCGCAAGGTGGAAATCGCGTCTTCTCCTTTGGAAAATCACGCGCGAAATTACAAGATAACGATGTTCCACAAAATACCTTTGCCGATGTCGCTGGCGCTGATGAAGCAATCGCTGAACTTGAAGAGATCAAAGACTTCCTCGCCAACCCTCCTAAGTACGCACTGCTTGGCGCCAAGATTCCTAAGGGAGTTCTTCTGTACGGCCCTCCCGGAACCGGTAAGACTCTCCTTGCGCGCGCAGTAGCAGGAGAAGCAAAAGTTCCTTTCTATTCAATCTCTGGTTCTGATTTCGTTGAAATGTTTGTTGGCGTTGGCGCTGCACGTGTGCGAGATTTATTTACGCAAGCAAAGGCCAACGCTCCAGCAATTGTCTTCGTTGATGAGATCGATGCTGTAGGACGTCAACGTGGCGCAGGCATGGGCGGCGGTCACGACGAACGTGAACAAACGCTTAACCAACTTCTTGTTGAGATGGATGGATTTGAAACTGGCGGTCAAGTTATCTTGATCGCCGCAACTAACCGTCCTGATGTTTTAGATCCTGCGCTATTGCGTCCAGGACGTTTTGATCGCCAGATCGCTGTTGATCGTCCAGATCTAAAGGGCCGTGAAGAAATTCTTAAAGTCCATGCCAAGACCAAACCACTCTCTGATGAAGTAGATCTAATTACCTATGCGCGTCGCACTCCAGGTTTTACTGGTGCAGATCTAGCAAATGTTCTTAACGAAGCTGCTCTTCTTGCCGCACGTGAAGAGAAGAAGGTAATTTCAAATAGCCAGATCGATGAGGCAATTGATCGTGTAATGGCTGGTCCGCAGCGTAAATCAAGGATTATGTCTGATGACGAACGTCGCGTTACCGCTTATCACGAGGCTGGCCACGCACTTGTTGCGCATGCGCTTCCACATACAGATCCGGTTCACAAGATTACGATCATGCCGCGCGGTCGCGCACTTGGTTACACAATGGTTCTGCCAGATGATGACAAGTACTCAACAACGCGCAATCAGTTGTTAGATCAACTTGCTTACTCACTTGGTGGCCGTGCCGCAGAAGAGTTGATCTTCCACGACCCATCAACTGGCGCATCAAACGATATTGAAAAGGCAACAGCCTTAGCCCGCGCAATGGTTACGCAATACGGAATGACTGAAACTATCGGCGCAATCAAACTTGGTTCAGATGCATCGGAGCCATTTATGGGTCGCGATTATGGCCACCAACGTGATTACTCTGAAAGCGTTGCGGCAACTGTTGATGCGGAGATCCGTAAATTTATTGAGAATGCCCATCAAGAAGCCTTCGATATCTTGGTTGCAAATCGCGTGACTTTAGATGAGATGGTTCTGCAACTTCTTGAGAAAGAGACTCTCAATAAAGAAGAGATTGCGCAGATCTTTAAGAAGGTTAACTCTTGGCCACGACGTCCGGCCTGGACAGGTTCAGCAACACGAATTCCTTCACAGCAGCCACCAGTTGATGTTCCAGAACGTATCGCCGTTGAACCAGTTGTAGAAAAGAAGCCTTCACGAGTTCGCAAGAGCGCAAAGAAAGATACCGATCAAGAGTGAACGATGTAACTCCGGTTTCAATGGGTCCTGAAGATGGGCGCGCTCTGCATCCATACGATGAAGTGCGCGCTACCGCTGCAGTTCGTGAGCTCCTTCTTGCACTCGGTGAAGATCCAGATCGTGAAGGTTTAAAGGAGACTCCAGCGCGTGTAGCCCGCGCATTTAAAGAGAACTTTGAAGGTCTTTGGAAATCTCCAGAAGAGGTCTTAACAACTACCTTCGATATCGGTCATGAAGAGTTGGTAATCATTCGCGATATCGAAGTATTTTCACATTGCGAACACCACCTAACTCCATTCCACGGAGTCGCACATGTTGGATATATCCCGCGCGGCAAAATTACTGGACTTTCTAAAGTTGCTCGACTAGTTGATTTATTTGCCCGACGTCCACAGGTGCAAGAGCGATTAACGACTCAGATCGCAGATGCGATGGTGAAGATCCTCGATCCAATGGGCGTTATCGTGATTATCGATTGCGAACATTTATGTATGTCGATGCGCGGGGTTCGTAAATCACAAGCTCGCACGACCACAAGTGCGGTGCGTGGCGTTCTACGCGATCCAGCAACGCGCGCTGAAGCGATCAGCCTGATCACCAACCGCTAAGCCAGCCGCTAAAGCAATCGACAAATGATGAAGATCATGGGCATTTTAAATGTCACTCCTGATTCATTTGCCGATGGCGGCAAGCATGATACTTACGAAAAAGCGGTTGCTCGCGGTTTAGAGATGATCGCCGAAGGCGTAGATATAGTCGATATTGGCGGCGAATCAACTCGGCCAGGAGCAGATCGGGTTTCTGCTGCAGAAGAACAAGAACGTGTATTACCGGTTATCAAAAAACTTTCACAATCCGGAGTTCCAATTAGCATCGACACGATGCGTGCGGAAACAGCAGCGCTAGCAATTGAAGCAGGTGCGAGCATCGTAAACGATGTAAGTGGCGGGCTAGCTGATGACCTGATGCATGAAAGCGTTGCTGAAATGGGTTGCCCATATATTTTGATGCATTGGCGAAGTCATTCCAAAGATATGAATTCACTTGCGACTTATGGCGATGTAGTGAAAGAGGTTATTGTAGAAATGCAGTTGCAGATCGACCTAGCGTTAAAGGCTGGAATCGCGCGCAATAACTTGATAATTGATCCAGGCTTAGGTTTTTCAAAAGAGGCTGAACATAACTGGGAGATTTTGAATCGCATAGAAGAATTCACTGAGCTTGGTTTTCCATTATTAATTGGAGGATCGCGCAAACGTTTTCTTGGGGGTAGCACTCCTGACGAGCGCGAGGAAGCAACGATTGCGCTTACCAAATCTTTACTTGATAAAAAGATCTGGGCAGTTAGAGTTCATAGTGTGAAAACACATAAAGATTTAGTTGTAAATCATGGCTGATTTAATCCGCATCACCGGAATCAAGGGCTTTGGTTATCACGGTGTCTTTGAAGCAGAGCGCGCCAACGGGCAAGATTTCTATGTCGATGTAGAACTTGAAGTCGATCTATTCCGGGCTAGCGTTAGCGATGATGTGAAAGACACAATTAACTATGCCGAAGTCACTGATTTAGTTCTGGAAGAGATAACGACAAATCCAGTTTCATTGATTGAAAAACTAGCCGGACGCATTGCAGAAAAAATAATAGTTACCTTTGCTCAAGCTGGACGCGTAACGGTCACTGTTCACAAGCCACATGCGCCTGTGAAAGCTGAAATTAAAGACATTTCGGTCACCATCTCACGATGAAAGCGGTAATCGCGCTAGGTGCAAATATCGGAGATCCCAAAGCACAGATGGATCTAGCAGTAGCGATGTTGCGCGAGGCCACAGAAGTAATCTCTGTATCTGAATATTTCTCCACCAAACCTGTTAGCGATATCGCGCAACCTGATTACTTAAATGCGGTCTGTATCGTTGAAAGCGAACTACCTGCAATGGATTTACTCTCTTTACTTCACGGCATCGAAAAAGCACTCGGCAGACAACGCCTTGAAAAATGGGGACCACGCACTATTGATTTAGATTTGATTCAATATGGATCGCTCTTGAGTTCTGCCGATGAGTTAAAACTGCCGCACCCGCGCGCACATGAGCGACGCTTCGTTCTTGAACCTTGGATCTCCATCGATCCTGAGGCAATTCTTCTTACCCATGGCAAGATTTCTGAGCTTTTGGTGCAATTGCCGTAAAGCCTTAAACTTAATCTCATCACCGCCCGGTACCTGAAAGGACTGGAGCCAAGATCATGAAGATAGTCACTAGTTCTACCGAACTCGCTGACGGCTGCGCATTTGTTCCGACGATGGGCGCACTTCATCAAGGCCATACTTCGCTCTTTAAATTAGCGCGTGAAAAATCTGATTTTGTTGTGGCCAGCATCTTTGTAAATCCGCTGCAATTTGAAGATCAAGAAGAGTTAAGTAAATATCCAAAAACCCCTGATCGCGATATTGAATTAGCAAAAGAATCTGGCGTCACTCATCTCTGGTTACCTACCTATGAAGAGATTTATCCGGCAGGCTTTGCAAAGCGTTCTGCTGGCGCTTTAGGAGATCTTTATGAGGGCGCATCGCGCTCTGGTCACTTTGATGGAGTTGTAACCGTAGTTGCAAGGTTATTTGAATTGGTGAGACCAAAAACTGCGATCTTTGGTGAGAAAGATTTCCAGCAGTTAACACTTATTCGAAAGCTCGTCACAGAGCTCAAATCAGATATTGAAATAATTGCCGCGCCAACAATCCGTGAATCAGATGGCCTTGCTATGTCATCCCGCAATGTGCGATTAGATGAAAGATCACGAGAGCAATCACTAGTTCTGTATCGCGCACTGACTGCTGCAGCGCTATCTTTAGATCTAGATACAGCGCGAACTGCTCTGCAATCGGTAGCTGGTTCACAAGAAGGCTTCGACTTGGATTATGCCGAGATCATCGATGAGCAAGATTTTTCAAAGGCGTTAGATGCCACGCTAAATAAGCGTGCGATTATCGCCGGTTGGCTAAATGGGGTGCGTTTGATCGACAATATGGAGATGAAGTTAGGGGATGTGCGATGAAGTTGTTAGCGCCCGCTCCTGGATGGACTGCCCAAGCAGATGTAATCGTTGTTGGTTCTGGAATCGCTGGGCTAACTACTGCTTTGCAGGCGCGTACATATGGACTTTCGGTTTTGATTGTTACTAAATCAAAGGTCGATGAAGGCTCTACTAAATGGGCGCAAGGCGGAATCGCTGCAGCGCTTGGTCCGGGAGATACACCCGATCAACATCTAAAAGACACCTTGGTTGCAGGCGCTGATTTATGCGATGAAGAAGCGGTGCGCGTACTTGTCACCGAAGGACCAGAAGCCGTTCGCAAACTAATCGAACGCGGCGCGATCTTTGATACTGAAGATAGCGGTGAAATCTCACTAACTCGTGAAGGTGGACATCTACGTAACCGCATCTTGCACGCTGGCGGTGATGCAACAGGTGCTGAGGTTTCACGCGCGCTGCTTGCAGCCGTTCATGATGATCCTGAGATTGAAGTAGTTGAACACGCACTTGTATTGGATGCGATTAAAGATGCCAGCGGTTCGGTTTGCGGCGTTACCTTGCACGTAATCGGTGCAGGTAGTCGCGATGGCGTTGGACGCGCACTCGGTAAGGCAGTTGTGCTTGCAACTGGTGGGCTCGGACAAGTTTTTGCTCAGACAACTAACCCATCAGTTTCAACTGGTGATGGAGTTGCCTTGGCACTTCGCGCCGGTGCAAAAGTTGCCGACGTGGAATTCATTCAATTCCATCCAACCGTTTTATGGCTGGGCGATAACACCCAAGGTCAGCAGCCGCTAATTAGCGAAGCGGTTCGTGGTGAGGGTGCTTATTTGTTAAATGGCGCTGGCGAACGCTTTATGGTTGCCGAACATGAATTAGCAGAACTTGCACCACGCGATGTTGTTGCAATCGCATCTATGCGCACCATGAATAAAACTGGCGCACATCACGTCTGGCTAGATGTTCGACATTTAACTGGCTTTGAAGCGCGCTTTCCAACTATCTACGCATCGTGCATTGCAAATGGCATCGATCCACTAAAAGATTTGATCCCAGTTGCTCCTGCTTCTCATTACGCTTCAGGCGGAGTGCGCGTCGATTTAAATGGCCGCACCAGCGTTAACGGCCTCTATGCCTGTGGTGAAACAGCGTGTTCTGGAGTTCACGGCGCAAACCGCTTGGCATCAAATTCACTTCTTGAAGGCTTAGTTTTCAGCGCACGAATTGCTGCAGATATCGCTGGCAATTTGTCTGAACATAGCGAACCCATTGAAAACAATTCGGAAAGCGTTTTACTAGATCCAGAAACTCGTCGCGAACTGCAGTTAAGTATGAGCCGCGGTGCTGGCGTTTTGCGTTCCTCTGATTCGCTATTGCAAACCAGCGCAGATCTAACGCGTATTCAAGATCGCACAAGTTCGAATCCATGTGTTGAAGCTTGGGAGACAACTAACCTATTCCAATTAGCGCAAGCGATTCTTAAGGCAGCGCTGATTCGCCAAGAGACCCGCGGATCGCATTGGCGTGAAGACTTCCCAGAGACACAGAACAACTGGCGAAAGCGCATTGTCCAGCAATTAGATAATCGCGGCG
>JBIIRS010000003.1:0-25403 GCA_044341425.1 Candidatus Planktophila sp.
ATCGCACTTGGCCTACCAAGCAAATGACCAAAGCGCCGCAGTGGTGTTCGGTCGATCTTCGCGATGGCAATCAAGCCTTAATCGATCCTATGGATACGCCACGTAAATTGGCGATGTTTAAGCTTTTAGTAAAGATGGGCTACAAAGAGATCGAAGTTGGTTTCCCATCTGCATCACAAACTGATTTTGATTTCGTTCGCAAGATTATCGATGAGGACATGATCCCTGATGATGTTGTCATCCAGGTGTTGACGCAAGCTCGTGAACCGCTAATCCGCCGCACCTATGAAGCGATCAAAGGATCTAAACAAGCGATCGTCCACCTTTACAACTCAACCTCAACCCTGCAACGTCGCGTGGTCTTTGGACTTGATAAAGAAGGCATTAAGAAGATCGCAACTGATGGCGCGCAGCTCTGTCTTGATCTAGTTTCAACTGTGCCGGGCACCAAGGTTTCCTTTGAATATTCACCAGAGTCATATACCGGCACTGAACTCGAATTCGCTGTTGAGGTTTGCAACGCAGTAAATGCGATCTGGAAACCAACACCGCAGTGGAAGACGATCATGAACTTGCCAGCAACAGTTGAAATGGCAACGCCAAATGTTTACGCCGATTCGATCGAGTGGATGTGTCGCAACCTGGTAAACCGCGAGAGCGTAATCGTTTCACTTCATCCACATAATGATCGCGGTACCGGAGTTGCAGCAGCCGAACTTGGATATTTAGCTGGCGCAGATCGCATCGAAGGCACGCTCTTTGGAAATGGTGAGCGCACCGGAAATGTATGTCTGGTAACCCTTGGCATGAATTTGGTTTCGCATGGCATCGATCCGATGATTGATTTCTCAGATATTGATGAGATCCGTCGCACCGTGGAATATGCCAACCAACTTCGCGTTCCAGAGCGCCATCCATATGGTGGAGATCTAGTCTTCACAGCATTTTCTGGTTCACATCAAGATGCGATTAAGAAAGGCTTTGAGCACCTTGAAAGAGATGCGCAGGCGGCAGGCGTTGATAAAGATAAATTCACTTGGGCGATTCCATATCTTCCAATTGATCCAAAAGATATTGGCCGCTCATATGAAGCCGTGATCCGCGTTAACTCGCAATCCGGCAAGGGTGGAGTTTCCTATCTAATGAAGCACGAGCATCATCTTGATCTGCCACGTCGCCATCAAATTGAATTTAGTCGCGTTGTGCAGACCAAGACAGATACCGAAGGTGGCGAGATTACTTCAGATGCGCTGTGGCACATCTTCGAAGATGAATATCTGCCAACTGAATCTGCTCCTTGGGGACGTTTCAGACTTCGAGGACTTTCGCAGACTTCAGTATTAAATGAAGATGTTCACTTAACTGTGACAATTCTTGATCGCGGTGAAGTTAAAGAACTTACTGGCCAAGGCAACGGACCAATTGCGGCTTTCTGCAATATCTTGCAGAACTACGGCGTAGATGTTCGAGTCCTTGATTACTACGAGCATGCACTTTCTGCCGGTGGCGATGCATCAGCTGCTGCCTACCTGGAGTGCTCAATCGGTAGCGAAGTTTTCTGGGGCGTCGGAATCGACCCAAACACCACAACTGCTTCACTTAAAGCGGTCGTGTCTGCAATAAATCGCGCTATTCGCTGACTACCTTTACCTTCGTGAGCCTTTATCGTGACGAAGCGATTATTTTGCGCACCCAGAAGTTGGGTGAAGCAGATCGCATCATCACGCTCTTAACCCGCGAACACGGTCGCGTACGTGGCGTTGCCAAAGGCGTTCGTCGCACAATGTCTAAGTTCGGTGCCCGTCTTGAACCAGGCAGCCATGTAGATATCCAACTTCATAAAGGTCGCACCTTCGACACGATCACCCAAGTTGAAGCGATCAATAATTATGGTGAAGCGCTAACTGATGACTACCAGCGTTGGACAATTGCATCTGCAATTTTGGAAACTGCTGAAAGATTTACTTCGCAAGAGTACGAACCAGCGTTGCAAGAGTTTCAATTAGTTGTTGGTGGCATGAAGGCGTTGGCTGAAAATCGCTACGACGCATCTCTTATCCTGGATGCATTCTTATTGCGCTCACTCGCTATCGGTGGCTATGCGCCATCTACTACCAATTGTTCGCGCTGCGAAAAACCCGGACCACATCGTTACTTCTCGCTAGTTGGCGGGGGATCGGTCTGTATGGAATGTCGTCCATCAGCATCGGCAACTCCTGCCCCCGAAACCCTGCAATTACTCGGCGCTCTCTTGAGTAGTGATTGGGATGTTGCGCAAAATAGCGAACCTCGTCATCGGCGCGAGGCTAGTGGTTTAGTCATTGCTTACTTACAATGGCATCTCGAACGTGGCCTACGAAGCCTGCCGATCGTGGAGAGAGTTTAAGAGTTGAGCAAAAAGATCGAGATCCCAGAACACATCGCGATTGTGATGGATGGTAATGGCCGTTGGGCGAAAGATCGCGGACTTGCGCGCACCGCAGGTCATGAAGCCGGCGAGAAAGTCTTATTTGATTTAGTAGAAGCAGCAATTGGTTTCGGTGTTAAAGAGTTAAGTGCTTACGCCTTTTCCACCGAAAATTGGAAGCGCACCCCTGAGGAAGTTAAGTTCTTGATGGGCTACAGCCGCGATGTCTTGCGCAAGCGCCGCGATCGCTTAAATGAGATGGGTGTAAAGATTCAATGGATTGGCCGTCCGCAACGCTTATGGAAATCGGTTATCTCAGAGCTAGAAGAGGCGCAGGAGTTAACAAGGAAGAACAAGACCTTAACTTTGAATATGTGTGTGAACTACGGAGGACGTTCTGAGCTCGTTGATGCAACCACTGCACTGGCGCGCGATGTAAAGCGTGGCAAGTTAAAGCCAGATGCGATTACCGAAAAGACAATTGAGAAATATCTTTACTCACCGAAGATGCGCGATGTTGATCTCTTCTTACGTTCATCAGGGGAGCAGCGCACCAGCAACTTCTTGCCGTGGCAATCGGTCTATGCCGAATTCGTCTTTATGGATGTACTTTGGCCAGATATGACGCCAAAACAATTGTGGAAAGCTATTGAGATTTATTCTGAAAGGGATAGAAGGTTCGGTAAAGCTTAGTAACTAGCACTTTGTGCAGAGGCCAAAGATCTCTGCAGTATGTCCGACATCGCGAAAGCCATGTTCCTCGGCCATCATCTTCGCCCACTTTTCAATTGCACCGCCTTCAATTTCAACGGTATCTCCACAACCTTTACAAACGAGGTGATGGTGGTGGGCTTCACCGCATAAGCGATAGATGGCTTCACCATCATCGCGGCGCAGAACATCAACGATCTTGTCGTTAACCAAACTCTGCAGCGCGCGATAAACGGTGGTTAGCCCAATGCTTTCGCCTTCACGTTGCATGAGGCGATAAATTTCCTGCGCGCTGGCGAAACCACCAGCGCGCTCAAGGGTGCTCAGAACCCTTGGGTTGGATCTAGACATTATTCGACGTGGCCATCTTCATGTACTTCGCCATCTTCATGTACTTCGCCATCTTCATGTACTTCGCCATCTTCATGTACTTCGCCTTCTTCATGTACTTCGCCTTCTTCATCCATGTGGCCAACTTCTTCATGGACAGCGGTGTTACTTCCGTGAGCATGTGCATCCCCACTATGTAGGTAACTGACTAGCCCCCACATCACAAATACTCCAAGAATCGTGGCGAGTATTGTGAGCTTTGATGAATGACGTGAGTGAGCCTCCGGCAAGATATGTGAAGTTGCCAAGTAGATAACAATTCCAGAGAAGACGGCGAGATAGATAGCGATCAGATTATCTCCAAGTACCAAAGTAGTACCAAGAGCAGCACCACTTACACGGGCAATCGCATCCACACCCAATAACCAAATTCCCTTGCGCCCCCACTTGCCGCTTTTAACCAAGAATGAAACGGTATTTAACCCATCGCTAAATGCGTGAACTAGTAACGCGATGAACACCGCTATTCCTAAATCAGTGCTGACCTTAAATGCAACGCCAAGTGCGAGACCATCAAGGAAGACATGTCCACCCATTGCAAGAGCACCGAGTGCGCCAGCGATATTGGAAGAATGTTTATGGTCATGGCCATAATCAGACTCAGCTGGTTCATGAGAACCAAATAGCTGCTCGTAGAAGTGAAGCAGTAAAAATCCGGCAATTAGCGCAACTGAAACTGCTGGAGCATGAAAGATTTCTTGAGTACCGAGTTCAAATACTTCAGGCAGAAGGTCGAAAGCAACTAGCCCAAGTAAGAGTCCGGCAGAGAGACCAAGAACTAAATGAAGGCGATCCTTGGATTTAATTGCGAGAAAACCACCAGCGGTGGTTGCGAGGGCTGTTATGGCTGCCAAGCCGATTGCGATATTCATGGCGAAAAGGTAGCACAAATGAAAATGGTTTTCATTTCCGTATGCCATCTACGGCGTGGCGCTAGGCTCAAGCCATGATCGCGATCGCAAGATTTGAGCAGGCGCTGAGCCAGGCCGTTGATTTTCGGGCTGAACTCGAGTCGGTTAAGGCGGTTTTATCGGAAGCGGCAGGATTTATCTCAGCCACGATCGGTCAGAATTTAGATGAGCCAACCCTTTGGGTATTAACCACCGAATGGGAGAACGTCGGCTCTTATCGCAGAGCACTGAGTTCAACTCGTGCCAAGTTAGAAGCGATCCCAGTGCTGGCTCGCGCAATCGATGAACCCGGGGCGTACGAGTAATTAGAGCCTACGAGTAAACTAAGCACACGATTGCAACGCCCGTTGTGATTCGCCGACAGCCAGCCGGACGGATGGAGATTTTGAGATGGCCGTAGATCGTTTAGAAAATATTGTTTCCCTCGCCAAGCGACGTGGATTTGTTTATCCCTCATCAGAAATTTACGGCGGACTTCGCGCCTCTTGGGATTATGGCCCGTTAGGTGTTGAACTTAAGAACAATGTAAAGCGCCAATGGTGGAAATCCATGGTGATGGGCCGTGAAGATGTTGTCGGTCTTGACTCATGTGTGATCTTGGCGCGCGAAGTTTGGGAAGCATCGGGACACGTTGCAACATTTAGCGATCCGCTTACCGAATGTACAGCCTGTAATAAGCGTTACCGCGCAGATCATCTTGAAGAAGCATACGAGGCAAAGCATAAGAAGAAACTTGAATCACTTGCCGATATGAACTGCCCAGCTTGCGGAAATAAAGGACAGTTCACAACTCCTAAGCAATTCTCAGGTCTGCTAAAGACATTTCTTGGACCAGTAGAAGATGAATCAGGACTTGCTTATCTGCGGCCAGAAACAGCGCAAGGAATCTTTATCAACTTTGATCAGGTAATGACCACATCACGTCGCAAACCACCATTTGGTATCGGCCAGATCGGAAAATCTTTCCGTAACGAAATTACCCCTGGAAACTTTATCTTCCGTACTCGCGAATTTGAGCAGATGGAGATGGAGTTCTTCGTAGTTCCTGGCACTGATGAAGATTGGCACCAGTACTGGATTGATACTCGTCTTGCTTGGTATAAAGATTTGGGAATTAATCCTGATCGCTTGCGTATCTACGATCATCCCAAAGAGAAGCTCTCTCATTATTCAAAGCGCACCGCAGATATCGAATACAAATTCGAATTTGCCGGCACCGAATGGGGCGAGCTCGAAGGTATTGCAAACCGCACAGATTTCGATCTAAAGGCGCACTCTGCTGCATCTGGAAAAGATCTTTCTTACTTTGATCAAGAGAAGAACGAACGCTGGACACCTTTTGTAATCGAACCAGCAGCCGGTGTAGATCGCTGCGCACTTACCTTCTTGATGGATGCATTCACTGAAGATGAAGCGCCAAATGCCAAGGGCGAGATGGAAAAGCGCGCGGTACTTAAGCTCGATCACCGTTTAGCTCCGGTTAAGGCTGCGGTCTTGCCGCTTTCACGTAACGCTGATCTTTCGCCAAAGGCGCGCGATCTTGCGGCACAGCTGCGTAAGAATTGGAATATCGATTTCGATGATGCCGGTGCAATCGGTCGTCGCTACCGTCGCCAAGATGAAATCGGCACTCCGTACTGCATCACCATCGACTTCGAAACTCTCGATGATCAAGCTGTCACAATTCGCGATCGCGACACAATGGCACAAGAGCGCATTTCACTGGATCAAGTAGAAGCGTGGCTTGCTCCCAAATTACTTGGTTGCTAATTCAGTGCCATTAACTCTGCCGCTAGCAAGTGGTGACCATGTAATTGATCCACCGGTAGTTCTTGCACCGATGGCGGGTATCACCAACTCTGCTTTTCGCGCGCTTTGTCGCGAACAAGGCGCTGGGTTATTTGTCTCGGAAATGGTTACTGCACGGGCTTTAATTGAAAGACGGCCCGACACATTACGCATGATTGCTCCTGGCGCTGGAGAATGGCCACGTTCGGTGCAGTTGTATAGCGTTGATCCACACACGATGCGCGCGGCAGTAACAATGATCGGCAAAGAAAATTTAGCTGATCACATCGATATGAACTTTGGTTGTCCGGTTCCGAAGGTAACTCGCAAGGGCGGGGGAGCTGCGCTGCCTTACAAGCGAAAGTTATTTTCATCGATTGTTGATGCAGCAGTACAAGCGGCAAAGCCGTTTGGAATTCCAGTAACTGTAAAAATGCGTATTGGTATTGATACCGATCACCACACATATTTAGAAGCAGCAAAGTCAGCATCAAATAGCGGCGTTGCTTGGGTTGCACTGCATGCGCGCACCGCAGAACAGATGTATGAAGGCAAAGCTGATTGGTCAGCCATCGCTCGCTTAGTTGAACACTTAAAGCCAACTGGTACACCAGTACTTGGAAATGGCGATATCTGGTCTGGCGCAGATGGAAAAGCGATGATGGAGCAGACAGGTTGTGCCGGCGTTGTCGTTGGTCGCGGATGTCTGGGGCGCCCCTGGTTATTTGCCGACCTTGTTGAATCCTTTAAAGGTGGTGATCAGCGAGTACTTCCTTCGCTATTTGAAGTGCGCGAAGTTATGTTCCGTCATGCTGAACTAATCGTGGATTACTTTGAATCAGAAGATCGCGGTTGTCGTGATCTGCGTAAACATATGGCTTGGTATTTAAAGGGCTTTAGAGTTCCAAGTGAGCTCCGCCGCCAATTCGGAATGCACTCATCTTTAGCCGAGCTTCGCACTCTGCTAGACCAATTAACCGATCAGCCATATCCAGTTGAAGTCGCCGAAAAACCACGTGGTCGCGTCAGCCACGGCCGTCCACCAACCCTTCCAGATGGTTGGTTATTAGATCCAGATGAAGATGTCTCTGTTGAATTAGAAGATGCGTTCTCGGGCGGATGATCTTCTTTAAAATAATTCGCCGCGTAATTGCTGCAATACTTTTAATTATTATCGCTGTACCGCTCTATGCGGTTGCTGTTACTTGGCAGGCGGCCAATAATCCGCTTACTCGCAATGGCGATGTGATCGTTGTATTAGGTGCAGCGCAGCTAAACGGTCGACCAGGTGAAGTACTTGAGGCGCGCCTGCAAGAGGCGAAACGAGTTTATGAACTTGGTCTGGCACCCCACATCATTACCGTTGGTGCGGGCGCTCCTGGTGATCGCACAACGGAAGCGGCATCTGGAAAGTATTGGTTATCAAATAATGGGGTTAAGTCACGCAATATAACTTCACTAGAAGTTGGACGTGACACCTGGGTCTCAACTGAAAACTATGTAAAGTTTATGAAGGTCAAAGATTGGCAAGATGTAATCATCGTGACCGATCCATTTCATTGTCGTCGCGCGATGACTATGGCTAATGATTTAGGAGTGGTCGCAACCTGCTCGCCAGTAAAGACTGGCCCGAACTCTCTAGCCAATTCAGGAAAGCGCTATTTAGTGCGGGAAACCGGGGCCTATCTCTCGTATGTGACCTTAGGCAGACGCGGCATTCATATCAGCGATCATTTAGGGTAGGGCTATGAGCAGCGAGGCCAGGAATTACTCCGAGAAAGATCAAGAGCGCTTTCTCTTTGAACCTGCCAAGCGTGCCGGTCGCACCGAATTCATGCGCGATCGCGCACGTGTAATTCACTCTGCCGCACTTCGTCGCTTAGCTGCAAAGACGCAAGTGGCAGTTCCTTGGGAGAATGATTTTCAACGTACTCGCCTTTCACATTCTTTAGAATGTGCGCAGATTGGTCGTGAGCTCGGAGAATCACTCGGCGCAGATCCAGATCTCCTTGAAACTGCGTGCCTATCGCATGATTTAGGTCATCCACCCTTTGGCCACAATGGCGAAGAAGCGTTGGCAGATGTGGCAAAAGATTTTGGCGGCTTTGAAGGAAATGCCCAGAGTTTTCGTTTACTAACTCGCATCGAAGCAAAAACTGTTGATGAAGATGGCACATCAGTTGGCTTGAATTTAACTCGGGCATCACTTGATGCGGGAACAAAATATCCCTGGCCGCGCGCAATTAATCCGCGCAAATTTGGGGTCTATGACGATGATGTAGAGATCTTTAATTGGATGCGCCAAGGTGCGCCATCAGATCGCAAATGCATAGAAGCCCAGATTATGGATTGGTCCGATGATTGCGCTTACTCAGTTCACGATCTCGAAGATGCGATATTTGTCGGTCAAGTCAAGGTCGATAACTTTGAACGCGACTTTGATACTTTGCATAAAGAAATGTGCGATGGCTATGGCTCAACAGCTACAAAAGAGGAAGCTGCATCTGCGTTGCAACGTCTACAACAACTTTCCTGCTGGCCGCGTTATTACGATGGTAGCCATCGATCACTAGCTCGCCTAAAGGATTCAACTTCACAACTCATCGGTCGCTTTGTACTTGCTGCAGAACTTGAAACTCGCAAAGTGCATGGCGCTGGTGCACTCCGCCGTTACGAGGCTGATCTAGTTATTCCGCGTGAACAAGTGGTAGAAGTAGATTTCCTGAAGGCAGTTGCTGGCCATTATTTGATTAACGCCGCGATTTCACAAGAGCGTTATGCCAAGCAGCAGATCGTTATTAGAGAGCTAGTTGAGATGTTGCATAAGCACGCCACAACTTCACTGGACTCGATCTTTGTTAAAGATTGGGAACGCTCCAGCGATGAGACTGCTCGTATGCGCATCATCATCGACCAAGTTGCCAGTCTCACCGATCCCGGCGCCTACGCGCTCCATGCCCGCTTGAGCGCGCTCTGATATCGGTCTAGAGAGATAACATGTAGTTATGAGCGGACGTATTAAGGAAGAAGATGTTGCGCATGTGCGCGAACGCTCACCTATCGATGAAGTAATCGCAGATTATGTACAACTCAAATCTGCCGGTGGCGGCCAGAAGAAAGGGCTCTGTCCTTTCCACGATGAAAAATCACCTTCATTTCACGTAACCCCAAGTAAAGGCTTCTTCCACTGCTTTGGTTGTCAGGCAAGTGGCGATGTAATCGCATTCTTAATGAAGATCGATCACTTGAGTTTTACTGAAACTATTGAACGTCTTGCCGACCGTATGGGCTATCAATTGCGCTACGAGCAAGGCAATTTCACGCCAGCACCTGCCGGCAATCGCTCTCGCTTAATTGCCGCTAACGCCCTTGCCGCAAAGTTCTACCAAGAACAGTTAAATACTTCACCGCTTGCTGCACATGCGCGAGAGTTAATGACTAAGCGCGGATTCGATAAAGGCGCCTGCGAAACTTTCGGAGTTGGATACGCACCGGATGAATGGGATGGCTTAACAAAGTTCTTGCGCGAGCAAGGATTTACTATCGATGAACTTGAAACTGCGGGGCTTTCCAAGATGGGACAACGTGGACCGATTGATAAATTCCGCAATCGCCTAACTTGGCCAATTAGAGATATCTCTGGAGATGTAGTTGGCTTCGGTGCACGAAAACTCGCTAGCGATGAAGAAGATCAAGGCCCTAAATATTTAAATACCTCTGAAACTCCGATTTATAAGAAGAGCCAAGTTCTTTACGGGCTAGATATGGCCAAGAAAGAGATCGCAAAGAAGCGCCAAGTTGTAATCGTTGAAGGCTACACAGATGTAATGGCGGCGCAGTTAGCCGGAATAACTACTGCAGTTGCAACTTGTGGCACTGCGTTTGGTGCAGACCACATCCGCATCATCCGACGTTTACTCATGGATGATGACGCCTTTCGCGGTGAAGTGATCTTCACCTTCGATGGAGATGCCGCTGGCCAAAAGGCTGCGATGCGCGCCTTTACCGAAGATCAAAAGTTTGTAACTCAAACATTTGTGGCCGTTGAACCAAATGGCCTCGACCCTTGCGATCTGCGACAACAGAAAGGCGATCTAGCCTTGCGCGACTTGATTGCCAAGCGAGTTCCACTATTTGAATTTGCGATTCGCACCGAACTCGCGCTCCATAAATTAGATAGCGCTGAAGGTCGCGTTAACGCCCTGAATGCAACAGCGCCGCTAGTTGCGCAGATTCGTGATAAATCTCTGCGCCCTGAATACACACGCTTACTTGCCGGCTGGCTCGGCGTTGAAGTTGAAACTGTTTCTAGAGCCGTTGCTCAGGGTGTAAAGCGCCAGCCACAACAAAGTGCGCCTGCAGCGACTGAGGAAGAAGCGCCACAAGTGCAGTGGCGTCCAAATCCACAAGAACCACGTTTGATTCTGGAACGTGAAGTATTGAAAGCGCGTCTGCAGATGCCATCTCTGATTTCAAATTGGCGCGAAATCGAAAGCGGTGCTTTCACACATCCGGCCTACATTCAATTGGCACAGATAATTGCTGCGGTTGATGAGCAGAGTTCAATAGAAATTGAGCAAATCTCAGATGAGAATATGCGCGCGCTATTTACTGAATTAAATGTTGAGCCGATTCGCGCCGATGGCGAGGTCACTGGACATTATGTAGAAAGCATTGTTGCGCGCCTGCGCGAAGTCGGAATCTCACGTGCGATCGCCGAACTCAAATCTTCGCTGCAGCGTTTAAATCCTGTAGAAAATGAGCAGGAGTACAACCAAGCCTTCGCTAGCCTGGTGGCCCTTGAGACCACCCGCCGCGGACTGCACGATCTCGCTCTTCGCTCGATTTAGACCCACTGCGCCTCGTGCGCTAGAGTGTGCGCCTGCACGACAAGTTGTAAATCTTTGCCCCATAGCTCAGTTGGTAGAGCGCCGAACTGTTAATTCGGATGTCCCTGGATCGAGGCCAGGTGGGGCAGCCAGCAAGAGATTTAACCCCGTAGGGTCTAAATTGAGATTATGAAGTTAAAAGCCTCCTGGAAAAATCAACTCTGGCCGTTGCGCGTTATGCGCCTCTGGCTTGGCGGAACCTGGATATATGCAGGTTGGGATAAGGCAAGTGATCCTGGATTTTTAACCGATGGTTCGCCAACATTTATTGGTTCTCAACTTGCTGCATATGCGCAGAATTCACCGATTGATTTTCTACTCAACCGAATGATTGAACACGCAACTCAAGTTGGCATATTTGTGATGCTCTCAGAATTTGCAGTCGGTTTTGCAACTCTCCTTTGGATCGCGCCAACTTGGGCGGCGCTTGGCGGGTTCTTAACTTCGCTCACATTGTGGCTATCTAGCACTTGGAACATCCAGCCATATTTCTTAGCAAGTAATTCGGTATATACAGTTTTTTGGTTAACTTACTTCTTATTCCTTTACGGCTCGCGACGTAAAAGCAATATCTCTGTCGACCGCCGGGGCTTTATCCGTATCTCATCTATTGCTGCGCTAACTGTTGGCGCAGTTGGTCTTGGGCGGTTGTTTCCTAAAAAAACCGCAACAGTGAGTGCTGCCCCTCAAAACATTATTGAGAATACCTCGCTTTCGTTCGGTAAAACATTTAACTTCACTTCTAAGTCTGGATCGCCAGCAGTTTTATTTAAGAGCAAAACGGGTGTTTATGCTTATTCAGCGGTCTGCACGCACGAAGGATGTACCGTCCAATACAACTCTGGATCAAAGAATCTGCAATGTGGTTGCCACGGTGCGGTTTTTGATCCAGAAAGTGATGGAAATGCGCTTAGTGGTCCTACCAATAAGCCACTGCCTAAGATTAAGGTTGCTGTTGAAGGTGCCTGGATCGTAGAAGTCTAATAATCTTTACATGCCAGTCACAGGAATCGCTAAGGTTTAAGAGAGATGATCAAGCCATGAAAATCACACGTACGCCTTTGAAAGTAGCTATCGCTTTTGTCGCCGGTGCACTTTTGGCCGGAACTGTTGCTACTGCATCAACGACAAACACCGCTGGCAGCGTTCTTGTATGTGCTGATAATCGCACCCAGACGTTGACCTTAGCTAAGAACGGAACCTGCGCAGCAAATAAAACCGCAATTACCATTGGCAGCAACTCGATAAATGCCAAATCTATTGCAGCACTTGTTACCCCATCTGTGGTTTCAATCTCTGTAAAGACGGCATTGGGCGGTGGAACCGGATCAGGTTCAATCTATAGATCCACTTCATCACTTAGCTACATCATTACCAATAACCACGTAGTTGAGGCAGCCGCAACCAGCGGCACAATTAAAGTTGAGTTTGCTGATGGCAGTGACATTGCCGCAACCATTGTTGGACGCGATCGTTTGTATGACATTGCAGTTCTACAAGTGCGAAAAGGAAACCTGCCTCCTATCGCACTTGGGGACTCATCAAAGATCAGCGTTGGTGAAGAAGTTCTGGCTATTGGCTCTCCACTCGGCTTATCAAATACAGTAACTCAAGGAATTATCTCTGCGCTCAATCGACCTGTAACGGCTGGCACTCTTGATTCAACATCTTATGTAAATGCAATCCAAACTGATGCCGCAATCAACCCAGGAAATTCTGGTGGCGCGCTAGTGGATACACAAGGTCGCATCATCGGTGTTAACTCTGCAATTGCCACACTTACCTCGGGTGGAGTAGGTGGAAGCATTGGTCTTGGCTTCTCTATTCCAATAAATGAGGCAAAGCGTGTTATTGACGAGATCATCGCAACTGGTAAATCAACCAGACCGGTGATGGGCGTGGTATTTGATGATGTGACTGCAGATACCCAGGCAAAGATTTTGCAGCTAACTCCTGGTGAAGGCGCTGAAAAAGCCGGTGTCGTAGTTGGTTCTGTTATCAATTCAATTGACGGCGTTAAGATCGCCAATCGCGATGCGGCGATCGTAAAGATTCGTTCTTACGCTCCGGGAACTGTCATCACCGTAGTTATGACTCTCCCAAATGGAACGACTAAGACCTACAAAATCACGCTCGGAACAGCGCCCGCGGTTTAATTAACTTAAACGTTAAGCGAACGGTAGCCTTCATCCATGGCGTTATTTAAGTTAGAGATCTCACTTCCAGATCGCCCAGGTGCACTTGGATTGCTGGCATCAGCAATCGGTGCAGCTGGCGCAGATATTCGCGGGTTAACTGTGATCAAATCTGAAGATGGTCGTGGCTATGACGAAGTAACCGTTGCCGTGCCTGGATCTGATCCAACAGATTTAATTGAAGTTCTTGGCGCTATCGGTGGCGTTGAAGTTATCTCCATCAACGCTCTTTAATTACTGATAACTGCTGCACCGCTACTTGGCAGAGATGTAAAGAATCTTGGTTCAGTAAAGCCTGCTGACTTAAATGCCACGGCTATCGCTACCTTTGCTTGATCAATATCTGCAACTTTAAAGAGCGCGATGGCGCTTCCGCCAAAACCGCCACCGATCATTCGCCCGCCCAATGACTTATTGGCCAGAGCGGTTGCAACAGCGAGATCTAATTCGGGGCAAGATATCTCAAAGAGATCACGTAGCGATGTATGTGATTGGGTCAAGATTTCACCAACTGATTTGAAATCTGAGCGTTTAAGGTAAGTAACGCATTGGTGCACACGTTCAATGTCATTTACAACGTGTTCGGCCCGCATATATTCAAGTTCAGTTAACTTTGAACGCGAACTTTCCAGCTGCGATATTGAACAATCACGTAACGCCTTGATGCCAAGTTTTTCCGCTGCAGATTCGCAAGAAGCGCGTCGTTCGGCATAACCACCATCGACTAACGCATGGTGGGCACGGGTATCAATAATCAAAAGTTCTAGGCCAGAACTTGCCAGATCAAATGGAATTTGTTCAGTACTAAGGTCGCGACAATCAAGTAATAGCGCACTACCTGCCTGCGCCATTAGCGAAACCGATTGATCCATAATTCCGCAGGGCACTCCTACATATTCATTTTCAGAACGTTGCGCTAAACGCGCTAGATCAGGTAGCGATAAACCAATTTCGAATAATTGATTGAGTGCAAGTGCGATCGAACATTCAAGTGCGGCGGACGAAGATAAACCTGCACCGAGCGCGACTCGGCCATCGACCAAAATATCTAGCCCAGTAGTAATGCGATCGCCAAAGGCCCAGATGACTCCCAAGATATAGCGCTCCCAATCCCCATCGTAATCGGGGGAGAGTTGATCAAGGGATGTTTCAACTATTTCACCAGGGCGTTGCAGCGATGCGATACGAATCTTTCGATCACCGCGTCGATTAATAGCGGCATAGGTTCGATCATTGATAGCGAAAGGCATAACAAAGCCATCGCAATAATCGACATGTTCACCGATTAAGTTAACGCGCCCTGGCGCCTCACTGATTATTTCCGGAGATTGTCCAAAGAGCGTTGTGAAATCAGAGCTCAACATCTCGCAACTGACCTGCAGATTGTTCAGGCTTCAAATCCATAATGAAAGCGCCCATCGCAGATTCGCTACCTGCTAAATACTTTAACTTGCCTGGTGCACGGCGCACGCTGGTGATCTGCCAATGTAGGCGCAGAAGATCGCGACCTTCGCGCACCGGTGCTTGATGCCAAGTTGCGATGTAGGCCATATCTATCCCGAAAACGCCATCTAAACGGCGCATAACTTCGAGCGAAATTTCTGGGAAGACATCTGCTTGTTCTGGAGTTAATTCAGCTAAATCGGCGACAGGTTTTAGCGGTGCGACGTGAATTTCAAATGGGTAGCGAGCCGCATATGGAACAAAGGCGACCCAATGGGCGTTCTTGGCAATAATACGAACTTGATCTTTTAACTCGCGCGCTACGACATCATCAAATAAAACTTTGCCAGTTTCATCCAGATATTTGCGAGCCACTGCGAGCATCTTCTGTACTCGAGATGGCAGATATGAGTAGGCATAAATTTGACCGTGCGGATGAGAGAGAGTTACGCCAACTTCTTCACCGCGATTTTCAAAAGGTGCGATGTGATGGATATACGGCTCTTGCGAAAGCTCACGAACGCGGTCGATCCAGGCCTCAAGTAGAACTCGCACGCGTTGTGGTGATAAATCCTTAAATGATCCGCCGTGGTTATCGGTAAAGCAGATTACTTCGCACTTTCCGGCAGCGGTTCCGACATCTGTTTCTGGTCCGACCATATCGGGAGCGGCCCAATCACCTTCTGGTTTACGTAGCGAAGGTGAGCGATTATCAAAGACCACAACTTCATAATTTGTATCAGGAACTTCGGTAAGTAGTTCACCTTTAGTTGGACAGAGTGGGCATAACTCTTTCGGTGGCAAGAAGATACGACCCTGTCGGTGAGCAGCCATCACCACCCATTCGTTTAAGAGCGGATCAAGGCGAAGTTCGCCGATACCGGGTTGTTCTTCTTTAGGGCGCTGATCTTGCGCTGTGCGAGATTGACCTTGCGAGTCGTAATACCGAATGGTGCGGCCATCGGCCATCGCTAAATTGTTGCGAATAACTCCAGCGTTTAGCTTTTTCTGCTCGCTCATAATGGGTTAACTCTAAGCCTTAACGGGTGTGATTTAGCGTTATTCAACCCAGTTAAAGCTCCGCTCCACTGCACGTTTCCATTGCGCTGCGCCAATGGTGCGGGTTTTCTCATCACTTTCTGCTTGCCATCGCCGATCTTGGCGCCACTGCGCTTTAACTTCATCGGTTGATTTCCAGAAACCAATCGCTAAGCCTGCTGCATATGCCGCACCAAGCGCCGTGGTTTCGGTGATCAAAGGTTTAACGATGTCGATTCCCATTACATCTGCTTGTAATTGCATACATAGTTGATTTGCAGTTATACCGCCATCAACTTTCATCTCAGTCATTGCAATGCCGCTATCTGCAACCATCGCTTCCATGATCTCCATAGTTTGATAGCAAATAGCATCTAAGGCAGCGCGTGCTAGATGCGCTTTAGTTGTGGCGCGAGTAAGACCAACAATTACTCCGCGCGCATCGCTGCGCCAATACGGTGCAAATAAACCAGAGAATGCAGGGACAAAGTAAACACCGCCAGAGTCTTTAACCTGCAACGCAAGTGCTTCGACTTCAGATGCTGATGAGATTATTCCGAGTTGATCACGTAACCATTGAATAGCTGAGCCAGTTACCGCAACTGAACCTTCGAGGGCATATTGCGCAGGTTCGTTGCCAAATTTAAAGCAGACCGTTGTTAAGAGACCATGTTTGGAGCGAACAATTTCAGCTCCAGTATTTAGCAGCGCGAAGTTTCCGGTGCCATAAGTCGTTTTAGAACTTCCCTTTTCAAAACAAGCCTGGCCGACCATGGCGGCATGTTGATCACCTAGAATTCCAGCGATAGGAATTTGGGATTTAAAGGGACCGCCCTTACTGGTGGTTCCATAAACTTCAGATGATGATTTGATCTCAGGTAAAATTGCTAACGGGATATCAAAGATGGTTAGTAGCTCACTATTCCAAGTAAGGGTCTGCAAGTTCATCAGCATGGTGCGCGATGCATTGGTGACATCGGTTATGTGTAGACCGCCGGTTAAATTCCAGGTTAGCCAAGAATCGATCGTGCCAATCCGAAGGTTTCCTGCGGCTAGTGCCTGCTTTACCGGCTCCACGTTATTGAGCATCCAATTGATTTTGCTCGCTGAAAAATATGGCGCGATCGCAAGACCAGTGCGGCTAGTTAAGAGCTCTTTATCTGATTGAGATAGCCCATCAAGAAAATCTGCGGTTCGGGTATCTTGCCAAACAATTGCAGGGTGAAGGGCCTTACCGGTCTGCGCATCCCAGGCGACGATAGTTTCTCGTTGATTGGTGATTCCAATAGCGCTTATCTGCGCCGGCTCAATACTTGAGTTGGAGATAGCTTCTTCAATGACTTTTTGAGTGTTCTGCCAGATTTCACCAGCATCGTGTTCGACCCAACCGGGGTGAGGGGTGAATTGCTGGTGTTCTTTCTGGGCTATACCAACTACAGCACCTGATTTATCAAAGATCATGCAACGAGTGCTACTCGTTCCCTGATCAATACTGGCTATATATGACATATCCTTAAGCCTATAACGGAAGCGCTTGAGACGGTAGGGCAGGAGAGTAAATGTTTGATTCGCAGTTCAATCCTGCGCAACGTATCGCCGCTCTAAAATCTTTGGCGTCAGATGAATTCGATGTATTGATTATTGGTGGAGGAGTAACCGGAGTTGGTGCAGCTTTAGATGCCGCATCGCGCGGATTAAAAGTAGCCCTAGTTGAAAACCAAGATATTGCAGCCGGTACATCAAGTCGATCAAGCAAGTTAATTCATGGCGGCCTTCGCTACCTAGAACAATATGATTTTAAGTTAGTTCGCGAAGCGCTGCATGAGCGCGAGTTAATGGTTTCATCCCTAGCACCGCATTTAGTCAAGCCAGTTGGATTTTTGTATCCGCTCCATGAAAAGTATCGCGAACGCACCTATGTCGGCGCAGGTCTTGCTCTCTACGATGTACTTCGCGGTTTCCAGCGCGCGCTACCTTGGCATAAACATTTAAGTGAGAAGAAGATTGCGACCATCGCACCGTCTTTACGTGGCGATCTCATTAATGGTGCAATCAAGTACTTTGATGCTCAAGTAGACGATGCTCGTCACACCTTGGCTGTTGCTCGTACCGCAGCGCGCCACGGAGCAATCATCGCCACTCGTGTGCAATGTGAAGAGCTAATTCGCGACGGAAAGCGCGTAGTTGGTGCAAAAGTTCGCGACCTTAACTCCGGCAAGAAGATAACTGTTAGCGCCAAGGTAACCGTGATGTGCGCAGGTGTTTGGAGCGATGAACTCCACGAGAAATTTGGAATCAAACCGGGCTATAAAGTCGCCATGAGTAAGGGCGCACATATTGTGCTCCCAAAGAGCGCGATTAAATCTGATGCCGGAATTATTCTAAAAACTTCAGTTTCAGTCCTATTTATTATTCCTTGGGCCGATAAATGGATAGTTGGTACAACAGATACTCCATATAAGGCAGATCGCACCAACCCTGTCGCCACTAAAGAAGATGTTGAATACATTATTGATCAGGCAAATCGCGTGCTCCACCCCAAGATTGATGCCACCGATATTCTCGGTGTTTTTGCTGGGTTGCGTCCGTTGGTGGCTAACGCAGCAGGATCTACAACTACAAAACTTTCACGCGAACACACCGTCGATCGCCCAGTTCCAGGATTTGTAAGTATCGCCGGCGGCAAGTACACCACCTATCGCGTTATGGGTAAGGATGTTATTGACCTAGCGGTTAATGATCTACGTCGCATTGTTGCCGAATCAATTACCGAGAAATTGCCGGCGATTGGCGCTGATGGTTACTTTGCTCTGGTGCAACAGAGTGCGCAGTTGGCGCAAATGAGCGGGCTAACAGAGCCAACAATTACTCATCTCTTAGATCGCTACGGATCGCTAATTAATGAAATATTTGAAATTATCGATGCAGATAAGAAAGCGGCAGAACTGCTCACGCCAGAACTTGCCTACATAAAAGCTGAGATAATTTATGCGGTAACCCACGAAGGAGCACAAAGCGTTGATGATGTTCTCTCTCGTCGCACGCGTATTGCATTTGAAGCAAGCGATGGTGGCGAATCTTTAGCCTCAACGGTTGCGACGTTGATAGCTCCAATTTTGGGCTGGGATGCAGCGGCGAAGAAGGCTTCTATATCTGAATTTACAAACCAGTTAAAGAACGAACGAGCAGCGCTAGATAAATTGCTTACTCGTACCCGCTAATTCTTGATCTGTTTCCTGCAACCATCTGTAGTTGGCTTCTTTGTTGGAGCAACTGTCGGCTTAGGAGTAGGCGATGGAAGATTTGGATCTCCAGGCAGAATTGATAGCGTAATTGGTGATCGACTCTCGGCGTGAGTGCCGGTGGCATCTAAGAATCCGATCCGTCCATTCCAAGTTCCAGCTGGGACTCCCTTAAGTGTTAACTTCCAAGATCCGCTAGTAGATCTGACAACGGTCTGAGTTGGTTTCGGATCCATTGGTGTACTCGAGTTCACGTAGAAACGAACAGTACCTGTAACAACTGGTTTACCGTCGGGGCGAGTTACATCTACTTCTAAAGTCACCGGCTTATCGCTGGTCGTAAATTTCACATTCTTATAGACCAAGGTGCTTGTCTCATTCTTTGGCATTTGATCAACTGCCTCGGGAAACCAACTTCCCTTAACCAAATCTAAGAAGGCGCTTGGCTCTCCACGGAATACATTTAAATCAAGGCGCGTTCCGGGAACTCCATACTTTGGTGCGATACCGCAGGAAGAGTATTGCCAGATGATCCATTGTGATGAGCAGTTCGCTGCAGTCCAGGAATGCACATAGCAACCGCCATCTTTAAGGCCTGGTTGTCCAAGTGGATCTGCAGGATCAATTCCATATTGAGCCAGCCAGAGTGGGTATTGGCGTAGTTCATCATCGCGGACCATTGCACCTTCAAGAAATGCGGGGTATGAATACAAGATTGGCATGCGATCGGTTTTCTCACGCAAGACCTTTAGGAAAGTTTTTGCCCAGAGAGTTATCTGCGCCTTCGGTAGATATCTGGCACAGGATTTCCCAGATAAGCGCACACAGTTATTCTCTAAATCTAGCGCGTATGGAAGATCGCGATCGTTGTAGCCGCCAAGAGCTTCAAGCCGCCAGATAACTTTCTGCGCTTGGGTTTGTGCATCTGTTATTACTTCAGCATCTGTCTTCACATCTGGCAAAACAGCGTAATGGTAGAAACCGGTATACATCCCAGCAGCCTGCGCCGCTAATCGATCCATGATTACATATTTCAAAGCTAGTGCATCTGCTTCATCGCGAGAATCAGATGCCTTGATCATCACAAATCGCATCCCCGCGCTGTGCTTCTTTACAAAATCAATTGGCGCACCATTTGGATGTTGCCAACGACTTACATCAGAGCCATGGATACGACCGCCTGGACCTAGTTGATCAACCATCGCTTTGCTCGATGCATTTGAAATTTCTGGAACAGGTCGAACAGTTATCTCACGGATATTTGAATAGATGCTCTTTGATCCAACTTGTACCTTGGCGCGGTATTTCACTTGGGCATTTAGCGCCGTTGCAACTGCGACAACCTTCCAAGTTCCAACTCGAGCGGTCCTTGTAGAAAACCTTGTATCTTGCCACTTACCATTTAACTGGATCTGTATCTCAACCTTTACCGCTGATTTGGCAGGCTTTAGATTTCCGTAGAGAGTGACGATTGGTTCGTTTCCGCCCGGAGTTTGAAGAACCGTCAAAGTTAACTTTGAAGTAGCAGCGTTCGTTGAAACAGTTTGAATCGAGAAGAGCGCAAGGCTCATGACTAGAACCGCGATGACTTTTTTCATACTAGTTCCTCAATCTCAATCGCCATGGAAAGTACCTTCTGGATAGAGGTCTTCAGTGAGTTCTCTAGCTTTACTCGCGTTGGAGAGTATTCGTGTCCACCTGAGAATTTACGGGCATCTGAGAAATCTAACTTCAATGTATTTCCATCGAATTCAGCAAGACGGGCATCGAAGTAGGCGATCCAAGCTACGCGATCATGTGACTCAAGATGGTCTAAAACATCATTCCACCTGGCGCGGAGTTCTACCAAGGTGAGTGAAGGGGACATAGCGCAAACTTTAGTGGGTGCGCTAAATAAGTAAGAGTTAGTGGCGCGGTGCGCCGATCCATTTGAAGTACTCACCGGTTAAAACAACGCGCAGATTCTGTGTTCGATCTGGGAGTACTTGTAAATGCTGTGCGATTCGGGCAACTATCTGTTCTACCGATTTCTCGCTGACAAAACGCACCTTTGCAATCTCAGAGTTACTCAAACCCTTAGCGAGCAAGCGAAAGGTCTCGATCTGGATATCTGTGAATTCATTGAGAATAGATGAGAAGGAGTTCTCGTGCAGAGAGCCATGGCTATCTACCCAGGACATCTTCTCCTTGGCATCTACCGCTGCAATGGAACGAACAATCGCATGGCTAACGACGGAAAGGTCAGCGATAGATTTCTTTAAAATTACCTGCGCACCTTGTGGAATCTGTTTTTCCAGAAGTCCAAGGAGTCTTAAGTCAGGGCAAGCGGTCATCAAAACAACGCCAAGCGAGGGATTTACTTTTCTAAATTTATTTACCAAGGCAAGTGCTTCAGCTCCAGCAAATTGCAGATCAATTAAGGCAACTTGAGGTGAAAGGAATTTATAGAGATTCTCTGCAATTTCAGCGGTACTTGCCTCTGCCACAACGTTAATTGATTGCAAACGAAGCGATGCACTGAGAGTTGCTAATTCAAATGCATCATCGCTTGCAACAAGAACTGTTGGGGAAATGGCCACAACTCAACTTAGCGCATGGGTGATGTCAGGGTGAGATGAAAATATAAATTAAGTGAAATAAAAAAACTCTGGGGCTAGCCCTACTTTAAAATTTTTCGAATTGCTTCAGGAATAAACTCGATGATTGACGTGGCAAAAATGGGGGCATCCTTAGACGCTAAAAGTGCAGCGCTATTGTGAATAAATGCACCTGTTGCAGCAACGCACGCTAAATTATTTTCATCATTTAAAATTTCGATGTAATTTGTTGCAAGAAGCGTGCCAATTATTCCTGCTAATACATCTCCACTTCCAGCTGTGGCAAGCCACGGTGTTGCTTTTGGAAGCTCAATCAAAAAATCTTTTTGCGCAATGTATGTGGTTGAACCTTTCAATAGCACTGTAACACTTAACTTCTCTGCAGCAACCATCGACCACTTCTTTGGATCTGCTTCGATCGCCTCTGAGGAAACGGCTACACCGCGCTTGGTAAGCAGCCTGGATAGTTCTCCAGCGTGAGGAGTTATCAAAGTTGGCTGGGATAACTTCCCAGCCCAGTTGAGCGCGCCCGCATCAAGAACTGTCGGCACGCTCTGTGCGCTTAATAACTTAAACCAGCGATGACGTAGCCAAGTTGTGTAATCGCTATATTTCTTATCGCTCACGCCTGATCCAGCAAGCCAAGCATCAACTTTTCCTGGTTGAACAAGGGCTTCTGGAGCAGCGTGCAAAACAAGGTGAGCTAGCCCAGATGAACTATGGAAGCGCAGAACCCCAAGGCCTGTGGCGATCGCTGCTTTGGAAGTTAATACGGCAGCGCCTGGAAATTGCGCAGAACCAGTGATAGCGCCAAGTGTTCCGCGTGAGTATTTATGATCTAACTCGCTTGGAACGATGATGTGCTTCTTTGAATCTTTAGCAGTCCAACGTTGGCTCTTCATGAACGCTATCTTACGCCTGATTGGCTAAAGCCAATTTTGCAAGTATTGTCCCCGTTATGGAAAAAGCACAAGGAAAAGTACGTTGGGGATTTATCGGCGCAGGTTACATTGCAAAGTTAGCGCTATATCCAGCCTTACTAAACTCAAAAGATGGTGAGATCTATGCCGTTGGCGCAAAAGATCGCGAAAGAGGGCTAGCACTCTCACCTTCAGGTTTGGTTTACACCGACTATGACGAACTCCTTGCCGATCCAAAGGTAGAGGCGATCTACATCTCGCTCCCAAATTCGCTTCATATCGAATGGTCAATCAAGGCGATGCGCGCTGGGAAACATGTGCTCTGCGAAAAGCCTGCCGCGATGAACGTTGCACAGTTAAAGGAAGCAATTGCTGTTGCAAATGAAACTGGCTTGATCTTTATGGAGGCGAGCTGGAACCGCTGGCATCCGCGCACTCTGCGCCTTAAAGAGATTGTTGATTCAGGTGTGATTGGTGAAGTAAAGACAATTCGCTCCGCATTTACTTATGATGGTTTAGATCCTGCAAATATCCGTGCGATCTACGAACTCGGTGGTGGCGGGCTTTACGACCTTGGACCTTATTCAGTTGCCGCTCCAATCTGGTTGATGGATTTTGCACCAGTGAGCAATATAAAGACAGATGTGAAATGGCATCCAGGTGGATGCGACGAAACAGTTACAACTTCATTTGATATCGGTGGAGCGCGCGCTGAGGCGCTGACTTCGATGAATACTCCGAATACTCTGTATTTTGATGTGGTTGGCACAAAGGGTCGAGTTTCCATGACCGGAAACGATGCCTTTAACTCGCATAACAAACCAAGCACCTTAGAAGTTGAAGTCGATGGAAAGGTAACGGTTGAAAACTTTGCCGCCTGCGATCCTTATCAACTAATGGCTGATGCGATGTCGCGCCGGATTCGCGGGGGAGAAGGCTGGCTGATGCCGCATTCTCAATCGATCGCGTTCGCAGAAGTATTTGAACGAGCCTTTGAGGTAATGGGACGACCTTAATTAATGTCTTCGCCGCTTTGGAGCCCAGGTAAATCCAATAACCCCTCACTCATTAAATTAAATGAGCTGGCAAAGGCGAAGGATTTCTCAGAACTTCATAAGTGGTCGATAGATAACTCTGCTGACTTTTGGCGCTTTGTTGTAAGTGATTCAGAAGTAGTTGGCGATTTTGGGGGCGCTGCGATCTCTGGCTCTGGTTTTTTTAAGACTGAATTCTTTCCAGGCGCAAAGTTAAATGTGGTCGATACCTTACTTAAGGGAGATCCCGACCAAATAGTTATAACTGAGATCTCCGAATCCGGGCAGCGCCGCACATTTACAAGAGGTGAGGTCAGGAAGTTAGCTAACCAAGTCGCACAGTCGCTATTGAGCGCTGGTGTCGTCGAAGGTGATGTGGTTGCAGCTTGTGTAGCAAATACCGCAGATGTGGTTTCTTTTGCTCTTGGTGCGCTCAAAATTGGCGCGATCTTCTCAAGTACTTCAGCAGATTTCGGTGCGGCAACCGTTTTAGATCGCTTTCAGCAGATCTCACCAAAGGTTCTGTTAGTTACCACAGATTATGGATACAACGGCAAGGAGATAGATTGTTTAGAAAAAGTCAGTGAAATTGTTGCTGGTCTGCCATCGTTAGTAAAAGTCATTTCAATTGGTTCAAAAACGAATCCATATCTTTCATTTAGCGAATGGCTCAGCACAAGCGATGGAACGACTGAGATATCAGTTAAGGGTTCCTTTAGCCGCCCCGGATTTATCCTCTTTTCATCTGGAACTACAGGTAAGCCAAAGTGCATTGTTCATAGCGCAGCAGGTGTTCTGCTTAAGACTTTAAGTGAACAGCGTTACCACCTAGATATTCGCGATGGGGATAAAGTCTTTTACTTCACTACCTGTGGCTGGATGATGTGGAACTGGTTGGTTGCCTCCCTTGCAACTGGAGCTGGCATTGTTTTATTCGATGGAAACCCAATGTATCCAGCACCAGAGAGGCTCTTTGATATCGCAGAAAAGGAAGAGTTAACCTTTCTTGGAGTTTCTGCAAAGTACATCGATTCACTGCGCAAGATCGAACTTAAGCCGAGCCAATCGCATGACCTTTCAAAGTTAAAAACTATTGCATCTACTGGTTCACCACTTAGCCATGAAGGCTTTACTTACATCTATGAATCAGTTTCACCTGCGGTCCACTTGGCATCAATTTCCGGTGGCACCGATATCTGTGGCTGCTTTATGTTGGGCTGGCCAGAACTCCCGGTCTTTGCAGGGCAGATCCAAGTTCCCGCCCTCGGTATGGATGTACAAGTTTTGAATTCAGATGGAAGCCTGGCAAAACCTGGAGATAAAGGCGAGTTAGTTTGCGCAAATACTTTTCCTTCTGCGCCGTTGTTTTTCTGGGGAGATAAGGAAAATGAGAAATACATCGCTTCTTACTTTGAAAAGTTCCCAGATATCTGGACCCATGGAGATTTTGTAGAACCAACAAAAGAATCTGGTTTCATCATGCATGGCAGATCTGATGCGACACTAAATGTTGCAGGTGTGCGAATCGGAACCGCTGAGATCTATCGCATTACCGAGGAGTTTGAAGAAGTTCTAGAAAGTTTGGCGGTAGCCCAGAGATGGGAGAGCGATACTCGGGTAGTTCTCTTTCTTAAGTTAAAACCAGGCTCGGAACTCACAGCTGCTCTTTCCGACCAAATAAAACAGGCGTTAAAGAGGAAAGCGAGCCCGCGCCATGTGCCGGCTTTGATATTGCAGGCGCCAGATTTTCCTAGAACAAAGAGCGGAAAATTGGTGGAGTTAGCAGTTACGAGAGCGATAAACAAAGAGCCAATCGATAACTTAGGCGCGTTAGCTAA